>CALMWA010000448.1 GCA_937873125.1 uncultured Actinomycetes bacterium
CTCGCGAACTTCAGCTTCAATCCGCTGGCGCTGTTCGCCGAGGTCGAGCGCGAGCTCGGCAACGAGGCGCTCATCCCGCCGCCGCCGAGCAGCCTGGCGGCCAGCCTCGACGTGATCTCCCTGAACATCGCCCTCGTGCTCGGTACGGCCGGGTTGCCGCACATCCTGATCCGGTTCCTCACCGTCCCGGACGCCAAGACGGCCCGCTCTTCCATCATTACAGCGACCTGGATTATCGGCGGCTTCTACCTCTTGACCCCGATTCTCGGCTACGGCGCGGCGCTCTTCGTCGGCCGGGACGCCATCTCCGCGGAGAACCCGGCGGGTAACCTCGCGGCCCCGCAGCTTGCCAGCGAACTCGGCGGTCCGCTCCTCTTCGCTTTCGTCTCGGCGGTGGCCTTCGCCACCATCGTGGCGGTGGTCGCCGGGCTCGTGGTCGCGGCCTCCAGCGCCTTCGCCCACGACTTCTACACTAACGTGATCCGCCACGGCGAGGCCACCGAGCAGGAGCAATTCCGGGCCGCTCGAATCGCCGCCGTCGGTATCTCGGTGGTCTCTATAATCCTGGCGCTGTTCGCCCAGAGCTTCAACGTGGCCTTCCTCGTGGCGCTCGCCTTCGCAGTTGCCGCCAGCGCGAACGTACCGGTGATCCTGCTGACGATCTTCTGGAGCAAGTTCAACACCACCGGGGCGGTAACAGGCATAATCGTCGGCCTCGTCACCTCGGTTGTCCTCGTCATCATCAGCCCGAACGTACTGACCGGCGTAACCCCGGCAGAGGGTGTTACGCCGCTAATCTCTGTCGATCCGCTCTTCCCGCTGAAGAGCCCGGCCCTGATCTCGGTGCCGCTCGGCTTCCTGGGATGCTACCTGGGCACCGTCCTCGGCGGTCGCGGCGCCGAACGCGAGCGAGAGCAGGGACTCCAGGTCTCCTACGACGAGATTCGGGTCCGCGCCAACACCGGCTTCTCCAACATCGAAGAGGAGATTCACCAGGCCACCCCCGAGAAGGAGCAACGCTCCACCTAGCTCCACGGCGTTCGCAGATCCGAGCCCTCGCTGTAACCAGCGGGGGCTCTTCTTGTATCCTGACTACGAACGTGGATAGGAGGCCGGGTGCAGATAACCGTGCGACACGCCGAACCCGACGACTACGAGGCGCTCCACCGCCTCTTCTCTGAGCCTAGCGTGGTGGCGGGCACTTTGCAGTTGCCTTACCCTTCGGCCGAGGCGTGGCGCAGGAGGCTCGCGGAGCCTTCGGAGGGTACCTATTCGCTCGTGGCCTGCGCGAACAGCGAAGTGGTCGGCTCCCTCGGTCTGGAGACTACGACCCGGCCCCGCGTGCGCCATGTTGGCACCATCGGGATGGCCGTGCGCGACGACTGGCAGAGTAAAGGCATCGGCTCCGCGCTGGTGGAAGCGGCGCTGGACCTGGCGGATAACTGGCTGAACCTCACGCGCGTTGAGCTGACCGTCTACACCGACAACGCCGCCGCCATCGCGCTCTACGAGAAGTTCGGGTTCGAGATGGAGGGTACTCACCGCCGCCATGCCTTCCGCGACGGTGAGTACGTGGACGCCCACTCGATGGCCCGGTTGCGAGGGTGAGTTTTCACGCTCTCCGATACGGCAGCCGGGTAGAATTCGGCACGGTATGCTGAGGCGTTTCGAGAACGAGGGTGCTTGCGAGTTATGCGGGCGGGTCGTGGAGCGGCGCACCCGGCACCATTTGATCCCACGCACGCGCCACGGCAACAAGCGTGTAAAGCGCGACTTTAGCCGCGAGGAACTCAACCGCACCGTGCCGCTATGCCCGGCGTGCCACCGCCACATCCACCGCACCCTCACCGAGAAAGAGCTGGAACGGGAATACAACACCGTTCGGACTCTACTCTCCCACCCGGATATCTCCCGGTTCGTACGATGGATAGAGAAGAAGCCCCACGGCGTGATCCACCGCGGGGCTCCACTATAAGCTCGCCGGTAAGCCCGGCTCTAGCCTGAAACTCTAGGCCAGGCTGGTGTTTAGCTGGATGTCCACGTTGCCACGCAGGGCGTTCGAGACGGGACACGTTTGCTCTGCCTCCTCGGCGGCGCTCCGGAAGCCTTCCTCATCCAGACCCGGCACGTTCCCCCGGACGGTCAGCTCGACGGTCGTTACCTTGAGGCTGCCTATGTCCAGGATACAGTTGGCGCTGATGTCTAGCTGCTCCGGCGCGTTGCCCTTCTCGGCGAGGGTGTTGGAGAGGGCCATCGCGTAACAGGAGGCATGGGCCGCCGCGATCAGCTCCTCGGGAGAAGTCTGGCCGTTCGGGTTCTCGGCACGGGTGGCGAAGCTAACCGGAGCCCCCGTCCACGCCCCGCTGCTCGCCAGGTCGAACGTCCCGGAGCCCTTCATCAAATCGCCGTTCCACACTACGTCTGCTCGGCGTTCCGCTGTAGCCACAAGCTTCTCCTAATCCATCGGTTTACACGAATATCAAGGCGTGATCTTACCCCATCCCGCCGGCCCAAAACGGTAGAGAGAACACTCTCTAGCTCTCTTCGAGCCCGGCGCTCACGTTTATCTGCACGTTGCCCTTCAGCGCGTTCGAGACGGGGCAGACACGATGCGCCTCCTCGGCGGCGCTCCGGAATCCTTCGTCGTCGAGGCCCGGCACCCGTCCCCGCACGTCGAGATCGATGGCGGTGATACTGAACCCTTCATCCACCTCGTCGAGCGTGCAATCCGCGCTTATTCTGAGCCTCTCGGACGGTGTGTTCCTACCGTTCAGCACCATCGAGAGGGCCATCGCATAACAAGAAGCATGAGCGGCGGCGATAAGCTCTTCCGGGCTGGTGCTGTCCTCGACGGGACTGGTACGCGAGTCCCAGGTCACCGGGGTCTCGCCCAGCATCCAGCTCCCGACCGTGAAGCCCCCACGTCCCTGCTCCAGGGTTCCCGTCCATTCGATCTCGGCTCTTCGTCGTGCCAGCGGCATGCAACTGTCTCCTGTCAGGTATTCAGTCGCCGGAAATTCTGGCGGCGTCCTCGATTTTACTGCGGTAGACCGGCTCGTCCGCCACGTCTGCTTTTATGGCCGCGCTCTGCGTAATGACGCCGTTGAACAGGAAGGCCGTCTGGCGCAGGGAGGACTCCAAATCGAACGGGTCCAACGCGGAGGTAGCGTCCTTCGGGATGATCACTTTGTACCAGCGCAACGCGGCACTCGCGGCGGTGTAGTGGACGCAGATATTGGCGACCGTGCCGCAGACGATTAGCGTGTCCACGTTCCACAGCCGGAGGAAGTGGTCCAGGTGTGTGCCGTAGAAAGCATCGTAGCGGACCTTCCGGATCACCAGTTCGTCATCGCGCGGCGCGAGGTCCGAGACGATCTCCCACCCCCATGAGCCCTCGCGGGTATGCGCCGGCCAGATCTCCCACTCCGGATCGCCCTCGGCGTGCGTGTCCTGGGAGAAGACAACCTTCATCCTCGACTCGCGGGCGAGCGACAGAAGCTGCTGGATCTCCGCAATCGTACCCTCCGCGTCCGGGACGACGAGCGTGCCGCCCTCTTTGACGAAGTCGTTCTGCATGTCCACGATGACGAGCGCTGTTCTCGCCGGGTCCACCCGGACTTCGCCGTGGACCTCGTAATCCGGGACCTCGACCGAGCGTGTCATACGAACCTCCTGTAGATCGTAGGACTCGCCCCTATTTTAGCGCCTGGATAACGAAGCGCCGGACCCCATCTCACCACAGGGTCCGGCGCGTGGATGCGAATAATTAGTGGGAGACTGCTAGCGGTTCCGGCGTCCGCGGCTCCTGCGGTCGGCTTCTTCCTGAGCTTTGATCCTCTTGGCGTCCGACTCGATGGCCGCCGAAGAGACCCGCGTACCCTGAACCGGCTGCTCGGCGGCAGGCTGGATGCCGGGGGTCCCCGCCTCGACCACGAAGGACGCTCTGGTGTAGACCGGCGCTCCGGGCTGCTTGACGAATGGCAAAACCCGGTAGTCCGTCCGCCACTCCTCGGGCGTGAGGCGGCAGCGGACGTAGCCGCGCTGGCCGTTGAAGAACTTGATGTGCGGGTTCTCGGCCTTGACGGCTTCCTGGTTGGGACTTGTGTCTGCGCCGTCACCGCCGGAGGTGATCGAAGTTCCGACGAACTCCACGCCCAGTGTCTCGGAACTCTGGTCGTCGAAGTTCGCCTTCAAATCGCAGGCCCAGTTGTTGTGGACGTCGCCGGTCAGGACGACGGGGTTACGGACGTCCCTCTCCTGAATGAAGTTCGTGATGCGGTTGCGCGAGCCGACGTAGCCGTCCCAGGCGTCCATCGAGAAGCGCTGGCCGGCCCCGATCTGGAAATCCCGCTGCGCGAAGAAGACCTGCTGAGCGAGCACGTTCCAGGTTGCCCCCGAGGCAGCGAGCCCGCCGAGCAGCCACCGCTCCTGCTCGTCGCCGGTGATGGTGCGCGCCGGGTCCAGGCTCCCGGGGTTCGGCGGGTCCTGGCCGTCCCCCGCCGCCTGATCGTCCCGGTACTGCCGCGTATCCAGCACGTTGAACTCGGCCAGGTTGCCGTAGGTCAGGCGCCGGTATAGCTGCATGTCCGGCCCGCTCGGCACGGAGGTCTTCCTCAGAGGCATGTGCTCGTAGTACGCTTGGTAGGCTGCCGCGCGCCGCGCGAGGAACGCCTCCCTCGTCGGCGTCGGGGTCCTCGCCTCCGGGATCTCATCGGCGTAGTTGTTCTCGACCTCGTGGTCGTCCCACGTAACGGCCCACGGGAAGGCAGCGTGCGCCGCCTGCAAGTCCTCGTCGGTGCGGTACTGGGCGTGGCGGTTGCGGTAGTCTGAGAGGCTGACGATCTCCGGCCCCGAGTGCGCCCGCACGTTGCCGCCGGGAGCGACGTACTGGTTCGGTCCGTACTCGTAGATGTAATCGCCGAGATGCACGACGAGGTCCAACTGCTCCTCCTCGGCCATCCGCCGGTACGCGGTGAAGTACCCATGCTCGTACTGCTGGCAGGAGACGAACGCGAAGCTCATCTCCGCCACGCCCGCTCCCGCTTTCGGGGCTGTCTTCGTGCGCCCTACAGGAGACACTTCTTTCCCCGCCTCGAAGCGGTAGAAGTATTCCCGGCCGGATTCCAGGTCCCCCACCTCGACGTGGACCGAGTGCGCCAGCTCGGGCCGGGCGAACGCTTTGCCTTTCTCCACGACGCGCCGGAAGCTCTCGTCTTCGGCGACCTCCCACCGAACCTGGACCTTCTTCTGGGGCATACCTCCGCCGTTCAGCGGGTCTGGTGCGAGCCGCGTCCAGATCACGACGCCGTCCGGCAGCGGGTCGCCGGAGGCAATGCCGAGCTTGAACGGGTAATCCGAGAACCGCGGCTTCGACCACACGCTCTCGGTGAAAGGTCCGTAGCCGAAGATCAAAGCCGCCGCGCTCGCGCCGCTCAACTTCACGAACGTCCTGCGGTCCATCTCACCCATGCGCGAGACCGCCTCTACGCGCCGATGCTCCCAGTTGCCAGAGATGCTCACGGTGTTTCCTCCCGAAGCTCGCTTCAGTACCGCGGCAAGCATAGCAACAGACCTTCCAGGCTTAGTTTCAGGCAAGTAAGGTCTTCTTTAAGAGTAGGTTAAACGCGTATGGCTACTTGCGGCGGCGCAGAACCAGCAGGACTTCTCCGATAACGAGGG
>CALMWA010000449.1 GCA_937873125.1 uncultured Actinomycetes bacterium
CCGAAGATCGGCTATCCGTGCGGCGCCGGAACCTGCGGGCGGTGGGGCTGCTTCGCGAACCAGTCGAGGGTGGTGCGGAGTCCTTCTCGCGCCGGTACGCGTGGCTCCCAGTTCAGGATCTCGCGGGCGCGGGTTATGTCCGGGCAGCGCTGCTTGGGGTCGTCCTGCGGGAGTGGCTCGTGGACGATCTCGCTCCGGCTGCCGGAGAGCGAGAGGATCATGCGGGCGATCTCGCGTACCGGGTACTCTACCGGGTTGCCGATGTTTACGGGGCGGGTCTCCTCACTGTGCATGAGCCGGAAGGTACCCTCGATGAGGTCGTCCACGTACTGCACGCTCCTGGTCTGGGAGCCATCGCCGTATACGGTCAGAGGCTCGCCGGCCAGCGCCTGGGAGACGAAGTTGGGGACCACGCGCCCGTCGTCGGGGCGCATTCTGGGGCCGTAGGTGTTGAAGATGCGCACTATGCGGGTGTCTACGCGGTGGTGGCGATGGTAGGCCATCGTTATGGACTCGGCGTAACGCTTGGCCTCGTCGTAGACGCCCCGGATGCCTACCTGGTTGACATTCCCCCAGTACTCTTCCGGCTGCGGGTGGACAAGCGGGTCGCCGTATACCTCCGATGAGGAGGCGAGCATCAGGCGCGCACACTTACTTTTTGCGAGGCCGAGGGAGTTGTACGTTCCCAGAGCCCCAACCTTGAGGATGGGGATGGGGATGCGCTCGAAGTCCTTCGGGCTCGCCGGAGAGGCGAAGTGGTAGATCTCATCCAGCTCACCCTCAACCTCTATGTGAAGTGTAACGTCGTGGTGGACGTATTCGAAGTTCGCATCTTCGCGCAAGTGAGCGATGTTCTCTAGAGAGCCGGTCCGCAGGTTATCCATGCAGATGACGCGGTAGCCCTCGCCAAGCAGCCATTCACACAGGTGACTCCCCAGAAATCCGGCTCCGCCCGTAACGAGAGCACGGGGCTTCGCCGGCCTCTCCTTACTCACTTGTTTGCTTACTCACGCCCGAAACCCCGGTAGAGCAGCCGGGCTTCGCGGACGGCGGCGGGGTCGAAGACGTTGCGGCCGTCCACGAGGAGGCGCGGCTCTTCCATCAGTTGCGCGGCCCGCTTGAGGTCCAGGCTGCGTACCTCCTCCCACTCCGTGACCACGACCGCCGCATGCGCCCCGGCGAGGGCTTCGTAGGAATCGAAGACGACCTTTAGACCTGTCACAAGCTTCGCGGCGGCCTTACCGGCTACCGGGTCGTATCCGACTACCCGCGCGCCGCGGGCGTCGAGGGCGCGGGCTATCTCCAGAGAAGGGGCTTCGCGCAGATCGTCAGTATTTGGCTTGAAGGCGAGGCCGAGCAACGCGATCCTCTTGCCCTTTAGGGTGTGCAGGTCGCGTTGGAGCTTGGAGATCACCTGCCGGCGCTGCCGCTCGTTGACTGTGACGGCCGCGTCCAGCAGTATGGGCTCGTAGTCGTACTCGCGGGCGATGGAGCGGATGGCCGCCACGTCCTTCGGGAAGCACGACCCGCCCCAGCCAATGCCGGCGTTCAAGAAGCGGGCGCCGATCCGCTCGTCCAGGCCGATACCGGCAGCGACGTTGGTGACGTCCGCGCCGACGAGTTCGCAGATCGTGGAGATCTCGTTGATAAAGCTGATCTTGGTCGCCAGAAAGGCGTTGGCAGCGTATTTGATCATCTCCGCGCTCGCCAAGTCCGTGGTGACGAACGGCACCGCCACCCTGGGACGTGGATCCAGATCCGTCGGGAAGCTCTGCTGGATCACCGGCTCGTACAGCGCCCGCATCACGTCCAATGCCTCCCGTGATTCGGCGCCGAGCACGATCCTATCCGGAAAGAACGAATCGTAGACCGCGCTCCCCTCCCGCAGAAACTCCGGGTTTGACACGACCAGAAAGTCCGCCCGCTCACCGGTCTCGCCACCGGCGCTCTCGTCCATACCCTCCTCGACGAGCATGGAGACGTAGTCCCCTGATCCTACCGGGACCGTGCTCTTGTTGACCACGAGGAGTGGAGTCTTCCTCTCCGTCTCCGAGAGCGTCTTTCCAAGGCTCCGGGCGACCGCCGCCACATTCGAGAGGTCTGCTGAGCCGTCCTCATCCTGCGGGGTGTCCACGGCGACGAACACCACGTCCGCCGAGCGCACGACATCCGCCATGCCGTCCGACCCGGTGAAGGTGAGCCTCCCCTGTTCTGCGCCGCGGGCCACCAGTTCCTCGATGCCCGGCTCGTAGATCGGAACCCGCCCCGACTCAAGTTCGGCAATGCGGTCTTCATCTTTGTCCACACACGTTACCCGGTGCCCGAGATGCGCCAGGCATGCGCCCGTCACCAGCCCCACGTACCCCGTGCCGATTACTCCTACTTTGAATCTCTCAGCCAACCCTATCTCCAGGAGATCTCAAACCTTCAGTATTGCAGGCCCCAGAGACTATACCCGACTCGCAGCGCAAGGTTCTAAAAAAGGACGATTATTCACATTACCTCGCGAATATACCGCAAATTACGTATTGCGGGTTGCAAGCGAGCGGGACTACACTTGTGGAAGGGAAAGGGAAGGGAGAGTCACATACTCGACAGGTCTGGAGGTGAGGTATCGTCGACAACATCGGTAAGACGCTTGCAAAGCCATGAGCCAGCCGGCAAGTACGTGAGGAGGAATGATGAGAAAGTTGATCTTGATGGCGGTCATGCTGACGGTGACGTTGGGGATGGCCACTCCGGCCTGGGCGGATACTGTGACGGCCGGCGGCCTGATCGCGGGTGAGCTTGATGGAGGTGCGGTGGTGGCCGGTAGCCCGAACCTCGCCAACGGCGCTCCCAACCTGTCCTTCGGCGAAGATGCGGCCGGGGCTGGTGACTTCTCAAGCACCTTCGCTATAGGTTTCAACGTGCCTCTTGAGTTTAACTTTGCGGTAGCTGCTGCGAGCCCAGGAGAGGAAATCTTCGTCGACGACATTTTCCTCGACTGAGAAGCGGACGTAAGTCGACGGCGATACGAGGGTGGGCCGCTAGTCCACCCGCTTTTTGTTAGTAGGCTCCCTCGCGCCGCAGGACGGTGCCGAGGGTGCGAAGGATTATTTTGAGGTCGAACGAGAGCGACCAGTTCTCTATGTAGTAGAGATCCAGGCGGACCATCTCCTCGAAGGAGAGGTTGCTCCGGCCGCTGATCTGCCAGTACCCCGTCATGCCGGGGATCGCCGCCAGCCGCCGCTTGTGTAACTCTCCCATCCGCTCGAAGTCCCGCAGGGGCAGGGGCCGCGGCCCCACGAGGCTCATCTCGCCCTTCAGGACGTTTATGAGCTGCGGCAACTCGTCTATGCTCCAGCGTCGCAGGAAGCGTCCGACGGGCGTGACGCGCGGGTCTTCCCTCATCTTGAAGATCGGCCCGTCAGCCTCGTTCAGCGCCTCGACCTCCTCCTGGCGCCGCTCGGCGTCCTGATACATCGAGCGGAACATGTAGCAGATAAAGACCTTTTCGTCCGCTCCGGCCCGCTTCTGCCGGAAGAACGCCGGTCCCGGCGAGTCGCGCTTTATGGCAAGGGCGACGGCGAGAAATAGTGGCGAGAGGACCAGCAAGCCGATAGTCGAGAGTGTTACGTCGAGGGCTCGCTTCATGACACGCTGGGTATTGTCGAGGCGAGGATAGCGGACTTCGAGGAGCGGCAGGCCCATGCTCTGAGACAGGACCGGCTGGTTGCGGAGCAGGGTGAGGGCGCCGGGTACGGCCCGCATTCGGATACCGCGCAGCCGCACGGAACGCATCAGGTCGAGCAAATCTTCATCGGCCAGGCGTTCGGCGCCGGCCAGGATCACGTCGCGCGCCTCCGTGCCATCGAGCAGTCCACGCAACGCAGGGAGGTCCACGCCGTCCCGCAGGTCCACCTCCCCTACCACGGGATAGGCGCCGGGAGCGTCGAGCATCATCCGCCGGACCCGCGCCCGCTCCTCGGCGTTGCCTATGATGACCGTCGGGGCGAGGGCGAGCCCCCTGCGGTAGAACGTCTCTATCCCCTGCTCGTACAGGAACCTGAGAACGCCGCCGAGAAGCAACGCCAGCGACGCCGCAAGAACGACCTCGCTGGCCCGGAGCCCGCTCTCCGGGTAGACAGCCACCCCCGCGACCGAGATCCCGGTCCACGAGAGCGCCGCCGCGATCAGAGCCCCCGGATTACGCCGGACCCGCGCCCGGTCGTACAGGCTAAACGCGGCCAGCAGCGTCACCCAGAGAACGACCAGCATTGGCGTCAAGTACAGTACGTCCCCGGCCCGTACCGCCCCACCGAACGCGAAGGCAGCTCCCAAGAGCCCCAGCACGAGGGCCGCAGCGTCGGCCAGCAACAGGGCCGACACGCTCAAGATGCGGCGCAAGGTCTTTATGTAAAGCAGAGTCTTCAAGGCGCCCCGGTTACCAGTATACCGTCAGGCGGCGAGGCCAGCGGTGGAGCGGCCGTAGTGCGAGCTGTTACCAGCTCCCGCGGGCGTAGGTCTGGTCCGGGATCTTCCAGCCTTTGGGATAGACGAGATAAGCCACGCCGCCCGATCCCCTTTCGAGCCAGGCGTCCGCGAACTGCTGGCGGCTATAGACGCGCCGGACGCCGGAGTCGCTGCTAGCCGCCGGGTCGTTGACGATCAGGTAATTACCGGACTTATCGAAGCCCCGGATCACGAGCAGGTGGCCGTTGCTCGCGGGGATTGGCGCGCCGGAGAGCTGTCCACTCCCCCAGGATATGCTCGCTATTACGGGAACTCCTTTGGAGATCCAACGCTCCACCTGTCCCAGCGACGAGAAGCGGTTGACTGAGGCTCGCAGACCGTAGGCAGAGGCGTATGCGGTGTTGAACGGCCAGTTGCCGTTGCCCCGGTAAGCGTAGTCGTAAGTACCGGCGGCCACCGTCGGGACCGGCTGGTTCATACTCCGGTTGCCGGTCTTAGTGGCCCAGTACGCCATCACCATCGAGAGGGAGGTCGGGCTGCACCAGACCTCACCGCCGTTCGGATAGATCATCTGCGACCGCTGCGGTACCACGAGGTCCTTCCCCCAGAGCGCGCTGTTGCCCGCAACGCCGAGAAACTCCCCGTGCCGGTAAGAGTTCGATACGGTGAAGGCGAGCTGGCCGACTTCGGGAGACGCTCCGCTCTTCTTGCTAAATAGCTTGAGCCGGTACTGGTAGGCGTCGGCGAAGATGCTGCCCGTACTCTGCAGCGTGTCGGTGGCGACTCGCCAACTGCTTGCACTCTGCCCGTTCACGCTGTGGCGTTTGATCGTCTCCGTCCCCCTGGCCCACACGCCCATGTTGAACCACGGCGTCCAGTTGCCACCGGAGCGGACGCGGATCTCGGTCTGGAGGTAGGTTCCGGCTGGTGTCGTCGCGTTCCACGACGGCACCAGCGTATCGAACCGGGTGGCCGTCGTATAGCTGCGCGAAGTAAGGGTCCCGGAGCGAACGCCGGGACGGAGCCGAACCGCTCCCGTCCCACCCGGAAGCTTCTTTACGAACACTCCGTTCTCGTTCCCCGCCGCGAGCGCCGTGTAAGAGGCATGGCGGTCAAAGTCTATATAAGATGTTGCCGCGTCGGCTTCTCCGACATTAAAGAGCATCAGGCAAACGGCGACGAGCGTCGTCGCGCCCGTAAGGACCGGCACAGACCTTCGTAAGCAAAACCCCCTCACGGAAGGGGATTCTACTCTACTACGGTCTCGCGTGTCTCTTCGAGAAGCGCTGCCGCAGGACGCGGGTGAGAAAGAGCGGGTTGCCGATCAGGTAACGTCGCCACAGACGGCGGGGCTCGATGAGGAGCCGGGCGAGCCACTCGAAGCCGTTGTCCGTGAGCAGACGCGGACCACGGCGCAGCTCACCCGCGACATAATCGAAAACGGCCCCGCCGGTCAGGGCGACCTTCGCGTTCAGACGGCGCCGGTTCTCCATCAGCCAGCGCTCCTGAAGCGGCATTCCGAAACCAACGATGAGAATGTCCGGAACGGCAGCGTTGATCTCCTCTATGACAGCCTCGTTCTCCGGACTTCCAGCGCGGTGGTCGAAGTATCCGTGATGCGTGCCGGATACGGTCAGGCCCGGATACCTCGCCCCAAGCCGGTCAGCCGCCCGGCGGGCGACGCCGGGGGGGGCGCCGAGGAAGTAGAGAGAGAAATGTTCTCTGGCGGCGAGGGCTGCCAGACGCCACATCCAGTCGGCGTAGGTGATGCGGTCCGGTATCCGCCGGCCCAGAAGTCGCGCTGCGAGCCTGACCCCGAACCCGTCGCAAAAAACCACGTCGGCCCGGTCGAGATAGTCGCGCAGCGCGGGGTCGCGGTAAGCAAGATTCAGACAGTGGGCGTTGACATTGAGGATCACGGCTCGCTCCGCGCCCCGGGCGAGGCGGCGAACCTCCGCCTCCAACTCCTCGGCGGTTAGCGGATCCACACCGACCCCCAGAACATTCACGCGCTCCGCAGAGTCTACAGGGCGCACAGTATCTTACTTTCGATCTCCGCGAAGCGCCGATCCCAGGAATTCTCCCGCGCAAGCTCTCTTCGCGCGAGGCTCTTCTCCTCGCTCTCGGAGGCCGCGAGCCCCCGCAGAACTCTCACGTAATCTTCCGGTTTCTCCGCCAAACAAACATACCCTTCAAGCTCCGTCATCGTCGGAAGCGGGGCCGCAACGACGGGTCTACCCGTAGCCAGGCATTCGAAGATCTTGGCGGGCGAGATGCTCTTCGTGAGGTCGTTCATCCGATAGGGCAGAACGAAAGCGTCTACATCCGCGAGGGCTGCCGGAAGATCCAAGTGGGCGATCTCACCCCGGTAATCGATGCCTGTAGTGGTCAAGAAGCCACACTCCATGCGCCCCGAATCACCGATGAGCCGCACCTGGAATCCCGCCCGCGCGATGGCCCGCAGCGCCGCGAAGTCTATCCGCTCCTGGCCGAGATGGCCGAAGAAGCAAACGGTGTGTATACCGTTCCGGCGCGGCCGTGGAATGGCGGCGAAACGTTCGAAGTCTACGCCGGGGCCGCTCAGGAAGGCGTCCGGCCTTGCAGAGCGCATTCTCTTTAGGAGATTCTTTGAGGTGCAGGAGACGAGATCCGCCTGGCGGAGAAGTTCGCGTTCGGTGGCGATGATGTCTTTCGGGATGCCGGGGAATGATGCGTAGTCATCCGAGCAATCGTAGAACGTCAGGCGGGGCTGGAGAGAAGAGATCAGGTCAAGCGTCGTCCGGGTCGGCGGGTAGGCGACGACCACCGGCTGCGTCCCGGCTATCTTCCGAAGATCCTCTACGACGCGCGGCACGAAGAATTTCTGGTTGAGCCGCCGAAATAGTTTCAGGGTGGGCGGGAGAGTGAGCGGCGAGTAGACGGTGAGGCGTGCCTCTTCCGGCGGCCTTTTCTCGCGAGACGAGCCTCGAAACCTGGCCAAGACCTTACGGAGCGTGGCGGGGTCGAACTTCGGGTTGGCGAGTCCGGTGGTCTCGACGAAGACGGTCGGGTAGCCGGCGCGGGCGAAGAGGGTGGCGAGGGTCTGGTGGCGCTGCCACAGGAAATTCCACCGCACACCCGCCAGGACGATTACGGCCGGTCGGTCCAACGCCCCGCCTACCCGGCCCTCGAACGCATCATGGCTCGCGCCGCTTCCGCGTCCGGCATGGGGTCTTCACCGTAAACGTGATCCAGCCCGAAGAGCGCCAGTATCTCGACAGCCCGCCGCAGTTCGGCTTTTTCTATCCGCCGCCACCAGTCGTTGGGTGACGAGTGCGCGGCAATCTTCCGGCTCAGTGGGGAGGGACTTTTCATCTTTTGATAGACCGTCGTATCTAAATCCGTTCCGAGGGCGGCGAACAACGGCGACAGTTCTCTCTCGGGATGGGCGATTAAATCTTCGTAGAAGACCAGATGCACCTCGTCCTCGGCGAGCTGCATGAGAGGCGCGTAATTGTCTATGCACCAGAGGAACACGTGCCGCTCGAAGGGAGTCTTTGCGGCGCGTATTTCAGCCTCCATCGGACGCAGGAAGCCAGCGACGAGATCCTGCTGCCGCATCGTCTCGACGAGATTGTCTTGCCATCCCAGAGCCATCCTGGAGGCGGCCACGGCGCACGGGTGGCGCATGAGCAAGACCATCGGCATGCCGGGAAAGTTGGCCCGCAGCCAGCCGAGTAGCAAGTTGGCTCTTATGTCCTTGATCAGCCGCCGGCGCGCCAGGAACCGCCGGTGGAAGCGATCCGTCCAGGGACTGCGCACCGCGCCCGACAGGATCTTGCGCGCCGGAGCCAGAAACTCCTCCCGCCGGTCGTCTGGCCTAAGGTACTGCTTGCTGTTGAAGTGGCGGCAGATCCCGACTCTCCCGGGATGGAACGGCTCGAAGATAAAACGGTACTCCCGCCGGTAGTTGATAACGTCCGACAGCCACGTCGTCCCGCTCCTACCGCTTCCCGCTACAAAGACTGTATTACGGTAATCCCGGTTCAGGTCCAGATAGAGTCCGCCGAGCAATCGCTCTCCCAGGCTCCTTGCCTGGATCCGATCCGACCGGCTCATCCGCTCTTCTCCGGCCACACGCGCCGCGCGAGTCGCCAGACCGAGGCTCGAAAAGCGGCCAGAAACTGCCGGTCGCTCGGGCTAAGGCCGAGAGAGAAGAGCGAGGCCGCGAACACGATCAGGGCCAGCGGAACGCAGATGGCGAGTGCCGGTAGTCCGCCGTTGGCGGAGAGAACATCGTGAGAGAGGTAGATTGCCGCAGCGGCGGCCAGTCCGGCCAGCAGGGGTTTCGCGTACCGGCGGCCGTAGGGCCAGAAGCCGAGCCGGCGGCGCACGAAGTAGAGTGTAGCAACGTTCGCGGCGACGAGGGCAGCAGCCGTCGCCGCCGCCGCACCCAGCATTCCGAAAGGCGGCACCAGCAGCAAGCTAGCCACGACGGCGATTAGAGCAGAGCCCACCGTCGAGACCATCACTGACTTCTGGTAGCCGGTCATCGCCAGCAGGCGAGCCGTCGGTCCGACGGAGGAGTTGAAAAGTTGGGCGGTGGCTATCACCACGATCACCGGCCACCCCGACGAGAATCCCTCACCGAAAACCCGCATGATGTCGCGCGAGAGCATCGCCGTAACGATGAAGACGAAGAGAGATCCAGTGAACGACCAACGGGAGACGTCTTCGTAGAGGTAGCCGAGGTCCCGCATCAGCCCCTGGCGGTGCAGACTGGAGGCCATCGGGGAGAAGATGCCGCCGAAGGAGATCAGGACGAGCGTCGAGAGCCCGGCCGTGCGGGCCGCCACATCGTACACTCCCACGACGGGCGCGGGCTCGAAGACGCCGAGTACGATCACCGCCGTCCACAGGTTCACGTACTGGGTGAGGTTCGCCACGATCATCGGCCCGGACACCGCCGACAGCTCCCGGCTCTCGTACCGGGGCCTGACCCCACTCTCCAGCAACTCCGGGAACACCCGCCGCAGGTAGTAGAGCGCCGCAACCGCCCCGAGGACCATCGAGAGCATATACGCCGCGACCGCGCCCAGGATCTCGACTCCCAGCAAGTAGAAAACTACGACGAGCGCCAGGTTGATCAGGGGCCGCAACACGTGCTGAACCAGCGTCGCATACTTCACCGTCTGGAACCCCTGTGTGGCCCAGAGCGTCATGCTCATGAGTGTGAGAAACGGTATCGCGGCCGAGAAGGCCCGGAACATCGTCTCCAGAAACGGCTTGCCGAAGACCCCTTCCGCCAGGAAACCGGATCCGAAGAAGACACCGCCGGAGAGGGCGACGCTCAGCGCAAAGGTCACCCCGAGAGCCTGGAGTATGGTGCCACGGACCCGAGCTGTGTCTCCTCCGGCTCCGTAGTGGGCGACGTAGCGGACGACACCGTTATCCATGCCGAACTGAGCGAGTACGTTGGCGACCTGCGCCACCGTCACCCCGAGAGCGTAGAAGCCTAGCTGCGCCGGTCCGTGCATGCGGGCCAGGGCGACCCGCGTCGCGTATCCCAGAAGCCGCCCGATCCCCTGACCGGCCGAACTAACACCGACGCCCCGCGCGATCCGGGCCACATACTCGTCGTAGCCTTCGTCCCCTGGGATCTTCCGGGTACTCGAATAGTCACCTTCGTACGTTGGTTTACGTCCCGTGTTCATCGAGTCCGATGATATGCTCCGCCCTCCGCAGCTTCAATCGGGAAGAACGCCGGCTACCGCGACTTCGCGGCCAGCGGGCGCTCGTCATCCGCGACGTTGTCCGGCAGGATATCCCAGTCCTCTTCGGCGGCGAGCTTCACCGCTATAGCAGCGAGGATAAAAAAGAACAGCGTCGAGGGCGGAACGTACCAGTGCCACTCGATCACCGACGACACCAGATACACTACGAGCGCCGCCACGAGCCCCGAGAGCAGGCTGCTCCGATCCCCCCGCGCTCCCGAACGCCACGCTGCCCTCGCCGTGTAGCCCAGGAGCAGTGCAGCGAAGCCCACGAGTGCCACAAAGGCGAAGATTCCGGTCTCCGTACCCTGTTCCAGGTATAGGTTGTGGACCTGCTTGACGCCGGTGACTATCGGACGGTCTTTTAGCCAGGTGTACTGGAACGTGCCAGCCCCGGAGCCCGTCAGGGGATGATCCTTCCACTCCTCCCAGGCCACCTCCCAGTAATCCACCCTGAACCCGATGCTGGCGGAGGCGAGTCTCTGGCTGGCGTTCTCCGTGTCGATCGGGTTGCTGACGAGCGCCTGATAGGTCTTCGCGACGCCCCCGTACTGGCCGACGACTACGAACGCTCCCGCCAGAACCATCATCGCAACCCCGCCCAGGACGAGAGCTCCGAGCGTCTTGCGTCCCAGGGGCATGAGCTCGTAGCGGTTGAAGAGCAGCGAGTAGCCCAGTTGCAACACGAAAGTTACCGCGAGGGCGACGATCAGGTAATTGCGGAACGCCGTACCGTCGGCGATCTTCTGTTCGTCCGGCACTACGGACCAGAGTCCTCCCAGATCCTTTATCTGCCAGAAGAGCCAGGCTCCAGGAATGGAGATGAGGATCAGGTTGGCGAAGATTTGCAACCTGTCCGTCGCCAAGACGAAGAGCACCACGACACCCAATCCGAGCGACACGATGCCGCCGCGTGATACGGTCAGCAAGAGAGCGACGAGAAAGGCGAGCACGATGGCGGCATAGAGCCCCCTCAGAACCGCGTTCCTCAACCGCGCCATCCGCGCCAGCGCCAGTGCTATTCCCATACCAAGCACCATGGCGAAGGTGTTTACGTAATCGAGGGTCGAGTCAATCCTCACGCCGTCCAGCGAGGTGACCGGGTACTGGATGGGGCTGATCTTCTGCAGCAACCCGTAGCCGGCTACGGCAACTACGATAAGAACCGCCACGTCCACGAGCGGCCCCACCTGGCGTCCCGAGTTGAGCGCTCCGAGCGCCAGCAGGAACGCTGCCACGTACATGGAGCAGCGGAAGAACTCCTTGATGGTCTCCGTCTCGCTTATCGTCCACGTCATGGAGATACCTTTTATGGTGGCGAGCGCCGCCAGGAGCACGAAGAGTACCCACCCGATATTCGGCACGTCCCCATAGTATCCCCTAACGAATATCGTCACCAGAAGCAAGGCCAGAATGCCGGCGGCCACCGGCAACCAGAGCTGGTCCCTGTAGAGACCGTCGTTGATCATGCCGTAGGCCACAACGCCCAGGAGCGCGAGCGCTACCAGAGCCTTGAACAGTATTAAGAGCCGTCCCGGACGCCGTCCCTTGACCCGTTCAGGCTCACGGGCTTCCTTACCGAAAGACCATTCGATCTTCTCGCTCAAGCGCTTTCTCCGGCGCCGTTGAGCACCACTCCCAGAAGATTTATGCGGGCGTCTAGCAAGTCGTCCGTAACCTCGCGAGCAGTTGTCTTGGACGTGCGTGCGGCGTGTATCACTAGCAGCACCCCGTCGAATCGGGTAGAGAGCGTCGGCGAATCGAGTACCCGCTCGGCCACGGGTGCGTCCAGTATGATGAGGTCGCGGTGTGTCCCAATGCCCCGAACGGTCTCGACGAATTTATCGGTCTCTATACGGGTCGCGGGGTCGGATGAAACCGGCCCGGTCGGAACGGCCAGCAGGCCGGGCACGAGTTCATGTCCGTAATTCTCCAGCGCCCTCCCGCTCTGCAAGGCGCTGGTCAGTCCGATGAAATTTGGCTCCCCGAGCATCCGGTGCAGGTTCGGCCGGTCGAGGTTGCAGTCTACTACCGCCACCCGCTTGCCCATCGCCGCCAGCGCCGCCCCAAGCCCGATACACACGCTGGAGCACCCGGCCCCCGGCTCGGGACTGGTAATCACCAGGCTTCTCACGCGTTCCTCTAGCGAGAGCAGGTTCTCTGCGAGCGCCGCGTAATGCTTCCTAACGGGCGACGCGGGATCCAGAAGCATACCCACACCGGCATCGCGTATTGCTCCCAGGCTCAGGTTACGCCTCCTCCGCGGAGGAATAATCCGGGATGACCCCGAGAACCGGTGCTCGAAGGGTGAGTTCGGCGTCACGAGCGTTGCGCCAATTGCGGGCGCGACTCTCCAACAGTAGCGCCAGTCCGCTCCCGATCAAAATCCCTACCACCACGGCGCCTGCCGCGTAGATAAGTGGTCCGGCGCTCGGCAAACTCGCCGATGGCGAGGCCTTCTGAAATACTCTCGCGTCGGCGGCGAGAGCACCGCCGGCGAGTTGCCGATCATTCAGTAGATCCACCCTTTTGGCGAAAAGCGCCGCGTAAGCGTTGGCCGTGCGGGCCGCATCTTCCGCTCCTTCGCCCTCGAACCGTACTCGAAGCATGGGTATTCCTGCATCACCAACCATGGATTGCACGTCCAGACGGCTCGCAAATTCGCCCGGCTCGCCCGTCCAATCAGCCTCTCGCCGGACATCCGCGATAAAGTCTTCCGAAGAGGTTACGGCTCCTTCTACGTCCCGGAGGAACGGCTCCACGTCTTCAGCGAGGATCTCTTGCCGCGGCTCGATCATCACGACAGCCTCCGCGGTGTATGCGCGTTCGCGCAACAAGCCGATCGCTAAACCCACGACTACGAGCAAGAGAACTATAGTGAAGAGCAGCCGCCTCCAGCCCCATAGGACATGAAAGATTTCTAGAAGGGCGAGGTCGTTGCGGCGGGCTCTCTGCCAACCCCGACGCCCGACGCGGTTAATAGATCTCACTGTTCACCACCGACTCCCGGTACGCTTCGGGATCTGAACTCAAAAGTTCGTACAACGCCGGAGCCTGCTCCGATGGACTCTCCGCAATTATTTGCAAAGCCCGGTTGTATTTACCCTCGACCACAAGAGCATCCGCGAGCGCCAGATCCATCGACTCGATGAGATCCTCCCTCTCGGACTTCGCCGCGCCTTCGAGCTGGTTCAGGTCTCTGGAAGATTTGCGCTTGGCCTGAGATATAGCCTTGTATCCCTTCGAAGGTTCGCCAGTACGCACATAGATCCTGCCGAGGTCATACAGACCCTGTTCGGAGATCTCTTTGTCTTCCCTGAGTTTCTCGTATTCTTTTTTGGCTTCTTCGAGCTTTCCCTGTCTTATTAGCGCTTGAGCCATACTACTGCGTGCAATGGAAGCCTTAGGATTCAGTTCCAGCACATCCCGGTAACTCTGCGTCGCACTATCCAGATCGTTTAACTTGACCATTTGGAGGTTGCCCAACATCAAGCGCGGCATGTAATTGTTGGGATCCCGCCTTATGGCCTCTTGCAGGGATTCCGACGCCGCCTCGTTGAGCCCTTGCTGCTGTTGGAGAAAAGACTGTGCTTCCAACGGGTCGGTGTCGAAAGGATCCAAACGCCCCGCCCTACGAGCCGCCTCCGTCGCTCCCTTCACATCCCCCGCCGCCGCCAACCGGCGCTGCTCCTCGGTGTAGTAGTCAGAGAGATACAACGCGACAGCTATCATCACCAGAGCACCCACCAGGAACCCGGCAGAGACCTTGAATACGATCGTGCTCAAATCCATCTCACCACGCTGAGGATATCCACAACGTTGTCCGAATACAACCCGGAGACCGCTCCAGCACCCGGCTCCAGGCACAAAAGAGGCGGACCCCCGAAGGGATCCGCCATCTCTGCTACAGGTGTTGCTCGGTTAGCTAGTGCTTACCGAACGATCCTGCGGGCAACCAGACCACCAGCGACCAGCAGAGCGCCAGCGCCAAGGGTGATCAGCGAAGCGCCACCCGTGTCCGGAAGCGTGCCAGCCGAAGCAGCCTCGCCACCGGCGGACTCGCCACCAGCCTCAGCGGAAGCCTCAGCGGAAGCCTCAGCGTCGCCACCATCATCGTCACCCTCGACGATGTCGCCACCAGCAGCGACACCCTCGACGCAGGCGTTGACCTGCTCGACGCTTACACCAAGTTCGTTGGCGATATCCGCGGCAGCAGCGCTGGCGACATCACCCGAAGTAGCGGTAGCATCGCCATACTGACCCTGGGCAGCAGCAACAGCCGCAACCTGCGAACAGTCGACGTACTGGACGTTCACGTCACCAGCGGTCGCCTGGGCGAAAGCCGGGGCAGCGGCAACCAGCACCATCGCCAGCATCGCGGCCAACATCATTACTTTCCTCAAAACTTGCCTCCCTCACTTGTGGTCATAGACCGTTTTATACATTGTGTCATCATACACGTTTGACAAAGATTTAACACCCCAATCTTAAAGAGATTTAATAAATTTATTGATTTCGTCCTATTTTTCTTCGTGGAAGCGTGGCCAGCCTCGCAACGCAATACGGCTGACCACGCTCTCACGGTTAGGGCTGTTTGCCCAAACTCAAGTACCGAAATTGTCTACTCTTAGCGGGATCCGAAGTCAGCAGTCCACATGGTTACGTTTCTGGTGCCCTTGTAGGTGCCCACGACGGCGCCGACACCGATCTCCCTATACTGCCGGCCCAGAATATTCGGCCGGTGGCTAGAGCTCTTCATCCACGCGTTGAAGATGCGGTTCGGAGCACCGAGCGCACCGGAACCATAGGCAATGTTCTCACCATAGGTGCGCCACCGATACCCATTGTTGCGCAGCCGGGCGCCGGTGTTTCCGTGAGCGAAGTAGTCTCTCCGGATCATGTCCGCCGAGTGGGCGCGTGCGGCCTTTTGCAGAGCGGGATGAACGCAGAGCCGGGAGAGTCCGCGGCTGGCGCGGGTCCGGTTGTGCAAATCCAACATCTGCTTCTCCACGGAGGCTAGTCGAACAATAGTACCCGTGCAGCCTTTGACACCCACGGTGGCCGCCTCGGCTCTCTCGGGCTCGACGAGCGAGACCCCGAGCGCGGTTACGAAGGCCAGACAAACCGATGCAAAAACAACTACCAGATATTTCATCGACGACTCCTTTGGGTTTTGAGCTTTACTTCATGCAAATTGTCGGCACACTCGAACTAAAGCTTTAACGGCAGTCGTTGACTGTAAGAGGTCTAACTACGGTTATTTTGAGAACTACCGAAGGATGGGTCAACGAGCATCTGGTACGCGGCGAGGGACATCTCGCGTATGGCGGCGCGGGCTTCGTCTTCTGTGGTGTTGCGACCTACGGCCACTATAAAGTAGTTATCCTCTTCCCCGTCGGGGCTCTTGTGGAAGACGACGCCGGCGTCGCTGAAGGTGTCTTCGTAGGAGCCGATCTTGTGCGCGACGCGGGTATCATCGGGGAGTGGATCGGGGAGCCGATCCTCATACGCGGTGCCGGTCATCAAGGAGAGCATCTCGGCGGAGAGGTCCTGGTTCGTGTAGCCGGGGTCGGCGATGGCCCGCAACATGAGCATCACGTCCCGAGGGGTAGTGAGGAAGGCCCGGTAGTTCGTTCCGTCCACTCCGAGCCCAGCCAGTTCGGCCTCCACTCTCTCCTTGCTCAGTCGGCGTTCGAGCATAACCCAGGCTGTGTTGTCGCTATCTTTTATGAGATAAGAGGCACACTCGCGCAAGGTCATGGTTGAGCCCACCGGGTAGCCGTTGAGGACGCCGGTGCCGTAGTTCTGCACGTCGGAGGGGAGGATGGATATCTTCTCGTTCAGGCTCAACTCTCCGCGGGCGGCAGCTTTGTAGAGCGTGATCAGTACGGGCAGCTTCGCGAGGCTCGCCGCCATAAAGGGCCGGTTCTGGTTGAGTCCGAAAGTCTTGCCGGATCGGGGTTCGTAGACGACGGCTTCGTAAGTTCCGGTGTGAGAGCGCGCTATGCCAGCGAGCCGGGCCTCGAACTCCTTCGTGGAGACTTCCAGGATAGGCGGAGAGATACTCGCCGGCACGGCCGGACTTTGCACGCGCTCGACCTTTGTCGCGGGGCCAGCGTCCGGGACCGCCCGCGATACGAGAAAGAGGAGTACCAAGAACGCGAGGAACATAAGAAAAGCCATCCAGCGCCGACGGCGGTAGACAGCGCGCCGATCCACGCGGACTTGCCTGCGCCGCTCCCGGCGCGTGCGGGTCTCGACTTCGGCGGGCGTAACCCTCCTGGGCGCCGGTACGTAGATGTCTCCCCCATGCGTGGTTCAAGATCCGGCGCGTGCGCCGAAGCTATTTGTTCATCGACCTGATAAAGGTAACGATAAATACCGCCGAGATCAACATCAGCCCCCCGGCGGCGATGAGGCCGAAGGTCGCCAGGAAGATCGTGCCGGTGCTCGCGTCGCCCGCCCACTCGTTGGTAGCCCAGACGAAAGCGAAGAGCGAAGCGAAGAAGGTCAGCAGGATCAGGATCATACCCCCGGGCAGGTCCCGGATCTGGATCGCGGCCCGCTCGACCACGTAAGGCAGTCTTCCCTTCGGATAGCCGGTCTCCCGGACCCTCTCCACCGTGCGCCGGAACTCTTCCTCACCCGCGACCCCGATGACCCGCGACAGGTAGTACGCCTCGGCCGGTGGTTTGTTCATCCGCAACAGTTCGAGGTAGTTGCGCCGGTAGAGGTCGACCGCCCCGGAGTGCGGCGAGGCGAGTTGTTTGAGGAAGGCGTGGGTGTCCAGGCGGGTGGCGTAGCGGCGGGCCTCCTGTTGGATGTTACGTCCGTCGCGGCCGGAGTTGCGCCGGGAGCCGTTGCGACCCTCCGTGATCTCCGATACCTCCAGAAAGAACATCTCGCGGGAGAACTCGATGGCGCTCTGACGCTCGCGGCGGCGGGCGGAGATCTCCGTCCGGATACCCCGCGAACGGTACTCCTCGCGCCGCAGACGATAGACCTGCTCTTGATAGAAGTCTCGATCCGTCAACCCTTCGGCCGAGTCCCTCAGCCGATAGGCCTCTTCGAGTGTCTCTGGGATCTGTCTTTCTTCCATAGAAACCTTGTCTACCCCGCGCTGTAGCTCTTACGCGCCGAACCCTTCCTGGAGCCCGAATGATACCATGAGAACAGCACTGCCAATACCTACCGTCCGCCTTCCAAACGCCCCTCGCCGGCTCCTTCTTCGTGCTCCCACAGGCTGTAGAAAATACCGCCTCCCCGCACCCGAACTTCGAGGTGGCCCTTCGCCGCCAGACTCTCCAACATCTCATCTGCCTGCCGCACGGAGAGCGAGGTCTCCATCGCCGCCTGCGCCGGTGTCAACTCACCCCGACGCTGCAAAGCTCCCAGAAGCTCTTTCTCCTTCGCGCCCTCCGGCAGCGCCTCCGTCCGAGTCTCTACGAGGCCTGCAACCCCTCGCGCAAAGACGCCAAAAGCGGGGAACACCGCCCAACCGAAAATGAAGATCAACCACCACATCTGCGGTACGGCGAACAGAACCGCCGCCGCAGCGAGAAGGATCATGCCACCGGTAACCACACCCGTTATGGCCTGCGCTCTTGGGCTCATGCTCTCGACGTCCAGGCCGAGGTTCTCCCAGAACTCGTCCGTGCCGCCGTGCTTCCGGACATGCCGCTCGCGGCGCTCCGGCTCCTGGTTGGGCATCTTCTCCACGGGCGTACCTCCGGCTTCAATATAACACGGCTCGCCCGCGCTCTGAGGTTCCCCGATGGCTGGCGCGGATACGCGAAAGTGCTAACCTCTTCGCAGGCGAAATGGAGGATGAAAAATGGAACTTGACTCACGAATAAAGGGCATAAAGGACGGGCTTCTGGAGGAGCTTACGGAGTTTTTGCGGATGCCTTCCATCTCGGCCCGAGAGGACACGGGAGACGAGTTTCGCGAGTGCGCGAACTGGGTGCTGGAGAAGCTGAGGGACGCCGGGGCGGAGGCGCAACTACTGGAGACGGCGGGCCACCCGGTCGTGTACGCGGAGATCGGGTCGGGCGATAAGACGCTCCTCTCTTACGGCCATTACGACGTGCAGCCGCCGGAGCCGCTGGAGTTGTGGGAGAGTGACCCGTTCGAGCCGGAGATCCGGGACGGCAGCCTCTACGCTCGCGGCGTCGCGGATGACAAGGGCGACGTGCTGGCCCGCATCCAGGCTCTGCGACTCTATATAGAGGAGCACGGCTCGCTGCCGTTCAAGCTGAAGTTCCTGATCGAGGGCGAGGAAGAGGTCGGCAGCCCGAACTTCGCGGACTTCGTAAGGTCAAATAAGGATTTGCTCTCAGCCGACGCCTGCCTGTGGGAGGGCTCGATGAAGGACGAGGTCGGGCATCCCGTCATCTTCTGCGGCACGAAGGGGATGGCCTACGTCGAGTTGCGGGCGAAGGGTGCCTCCCACGACCTGCACAGCATGTACGGAGGCAACGCTCCGAACCCGGGGT
>CALMWA010000450.1 GCA_937873125.1 uncultured Actinomycetes bacterium
CCTAACCGGGTTGAGCACCGCGGTCTTCGTGGAGGCATTGTAGGTCACCTTCGCCGGGATCACCCTGGCGCCCTGCTTCAGCTTGAAGGTGGCGCCGTTCACGCCCACGACGTTCTCGCTGAAGGATGCTCTCACGTTCGCCGCGAGACCAATCCTGGTGGCGTTCGGCCTCGGGCTCTTGCTGCTGATCCTAGGGGCCACGGTGTCGAACCGGTAGCTCTCCGTGGCTATCTCGGAGGTGTTGCCGGCTACGTCCACCGCCAGGGACTTGAGGGAGGTGTTGGCGCTGACACTGATCGGACCGGAGTACAGATCGGCCGGGTCGTTGGGGTCGGGCGTGGTGCCGTTAGTGGTGAAGTAGATCTTCGCCCCCGCCTCGCTAGCAAGGCTCACGGACTTGGCCGCGTTGTAGAGGCCGCCCTTGGGGTTGGCCGTGGTCTTCTGCGCGACGGTGTCTATCTTGAGAACCGGCGCGAGTGCCGCCGACTCGACGCTCACGTTAGAGGCCGCGTCGGTTGCCTTGACGGTAACGGAGTGATTGCCTTGGGCCAACGCGCTGCTAGTAGTGATGCTGTAGGAGCCGCCGGTGGCCGTGGCGCTGCCCTTCTTCACGCCGCTGACGAAGAGATCCACGGTCGAACCAGCCTCGGCGGAGCCGCTGAAGGTCGGGGTGGCGTCGTTGGTTGTGTTGTCGGTGTCAGAGCTACCAGAGTCGCTCGCCGCATCGAGGTCGGGAGCGCCCGGAGTCGCCGGAGCCAGGGTGTCGATGTTGTAGATCTCGGTTATAACCGCGCCCGCGTTGCCCGTAGCCGAGTCTATAGCGACGAACCTGAGGGTCGTCGTCGCCTCGCCGTTGCCGGTCGGGTTGCCGTCGGTGATGTCGATGGGACCCGAGTACACAGTACCGCTGGTGGCGATGTCCGCATCCGCTACGGTCGGATCGGTCGTGTAGCGGATCTCCGCCCCGGCGATGGAGGGCGTGAGAGCCACGGACTTGTCCGCATTGTAGCTGCCGCCCTTGGGGTTGGCGAAAGCGGTCACGCCGTGGATCTTACCCTGAACCGTGAACAGCGTCTGAGTACCCAGGTCGCGGATCACGTTGCCGCCGGGGCCGTCGAGCTGCTCAAGCTTGAAGAAGTTCTGGCCCTGCAAGCCAGCGGTGTTCGGGTCGGTGTCGATGGTGCTGCCTGTGATCGCGTGCGGGGTAACGCCATCGCCGATGAAGCCAGCCGGCGGTGCGCCAGCGCCCGTGGTGCCGAACGTGTCCCAGGTAAGGAAGTTAGGGCCGACGGGGCCCTGAAGGGAGCCGGCGAAATCGCCGCAGGGGGCTACGTCGCAGCCGATGTCCTCGACGGCTCTCTTCCTGCCTTCGAACGTCATCTCCTTCACGCCGTAGGGTGAGGTCACGCGATATGTGCCGGACAGAACGTTCGGCGCGAGGAGCAGGAAGCGATTAAACACGATCTCGTCTTGGCCCGTGTTGGGCCCCGAATATGCAGCCTCCGTGGCCAGTTCCAGCGCCCATGTGCCGTCGTTGAGGGTACCCGTGCCACTAACATCTAGCTCGCTCCCAGCCATGAAGTAGAACGACTCGCCGTCGGGCGCGCCATAAATAGCCGGTACGGGGCAGTTGGCCCCAGTCTCGCAGATCTCCAACCGCAGCGCGTTGGCATCCTGGAAGTAGCTCGGGTAGCTATTGTTGGGATTTACCGGTCCAACGGCGGAAAGATCCGCTTTGGCCGGCATTGCAAATGCCATGGTCGCGATGAGCGCAGTGGCGGAGATCGCGAGGAGCTTCTTGAACCTGCTCCCCTTCTCCAGTATGTTTGCGTTACTCGTAGTCATTTCCTTTCTACCCTTTCCTTGGTGATCTGTCTGGTCTTTCCTATGGTCTGTTCGTCTGGCCCATCAGGGCGGGTGAGTCGGTGATCCGCGACTCGTCCGTTGTTTCCTCATGCTTTCCTCCTCCTTAAGTCGTTGTTTCCCGCGCCGTTTCGTAAATCTTCTGGTGATCTTCCCCTCCGTCCTAGTGGCCGCCGCCGTGGGAGCGTCCGCCCTTGCCTGCCGGTAGATCGAGGGCGACCGGGCGCCCCCCGCCGAAGCTGAGGGTGAGGTCCTTGGCTTTCTCGGGTACCTGGAAGACCAGGGTGTTGGAGACGGCGCTGCCGGCGGGGATTTTCCCGGAGCCGATCTTGCTTCGCAGCGGGCCGGTCGCCTTCATCCCCTCGCCTGTGAGCCGGAAGTCCTCCATCGAGTAGCTCAAGACGCCGCTCTCGGCGCTGGCGAGGGTGATGTCCACGTTGAAGCGCCGCTGACCGTCGGGGGTCATGTCCGGGATGTTGCCGGACATACTCATCCCCTTGTTGGCGAACTTGCCCATCTGCATGGGGGCCATGTTCTCGGGCGTTACCTCCTCCACGCGCAGGATGCCGCCAGGCACTTCCGCCGCCTCGCCGATCCGCGCCGGGGGCGCTCCGGCGGCGAGCGAGGAGATCACACCCCACCCCCCGACCAACAGCGTGGCCGAGACCGCGAGCGCGAGCAGGAGACCGCCGAACAACCTCCGGTACCGGCGGGCTTTTCCGCCCGGAGAACCGGCGACGGGTATCGCTTCGTGCTCTGTCTTCTCGGCTATGATATGCAGCGTCGTCATACTAATGCGTGCCTTTCGTCCTGGTCGGGTTTCTCTTGATATCCCACGCACAATGATCGCCCCAAAGCGCCCGTCCGCCATCGCAAATATGAATGATCTTTAGCTAGCCCAGATGGGCTAGCCAGGAGTGGCCCGCAATACATAGAAAGAGCCGGGGTTTCGCGCCCCGGCTCAAAAGCTGCTATCGCAAGCTGCTCTATGTGGTGTTTTCTATCTGACGACGATAACGGTCTCGCAGTTGCGGACTACGTCCTCGGTGCCGGGGTCTATGAAGGCCCTGTCGTTGCCGGGACCGCAGTTGACCAGGTCGCCTTCCGGCCGACCGGGGTCGGTGGCGTTGATGCGGTCGTTACCCGTGCCGCCGAGGAGCCGGTCGCTATCCCCCCTGCCGACAAGTACGTCGTTGCCGCCGCGACCGGACAGCGTGTCGTTCTCGGCGGTGCCGACGAGCCTGTCGGGACCGTTGGTGCCAACACGAACGACCGCGAAAGCGGTCCCCACGCCGAGAGCCAGCATTAGCGCCGCGACCACGAGCAGAACGGTTAGTCTCTTCTTCATCTATCTCCTCTCCTTTCGGGGTGGTTCATCCCTCACGATAACTCTGAATACGGTGTTGTCCTTGCAGCGCCTCCTTTCTGTAAGGTCCGGAAAATTCTCGAACGTTACAGGATTATTGTGAACCACGATGAAGCGTCGGACCTCTACTAAACAGGGGAATTTTAGTTAGCCAATTTGGGCTAGATGCATCATGACGGATGTGCGCAGCCGGACGAAACGCTCAGCGGTTGACGACCCTCTCGCAGTTGGAGGACACTCTGTCCAGCCCGGCGTCCACGAAGGCGATGTCCTCGTCGAGGCCGCAGTTGATAATGTCCTTGCGGTTGTCGTCGGCGACAATGATGTCCTCATCGCGTCCGCCGGAGAGAAAGTCCCTGCCGACGCCGCCGTTGATCTTATCCTCGTCGTCACCGCCATACAGCACATCGTCGCCCGCCAGCCCCCACAGCCGGTCCTCGCCGCTGAGGCCATAGAACCGGTCCGTGACGCCGGTTCCCTTCAGGAAGTCGTCGTCCCTGGTGCCGGCCAGCACGACCGCCATCGCGACGCCGGTGCTCAAGGCGAGCATCAAACCCATCGTCGCCAGCAGAATGGTCAACCTTTTCATCGTCCGCCTCGCTATATCAGTAAGATCAACTGTACGTCATCGTTAATGATGGTTTTCGCGCCGGAGCCGCGCATCGCTTAAAAGGGCGATCTTCGTCTGGCCCATTTGGGCCAGAACGGAGTTTCCCCGGTGGTACGGCCCCGTCCGAGAGGACGGGGCCGTTTGTTGCATTACCTCCTCTTATGGTGTCCTACTGGACCCTGAAGCTCCAGTTCTTGGTGGCGACGCCCCCGTCCTGATCGGTAACGGCGAGCCGGACATTGTACCGGCCGGCGGGGTAGGCGCCCGGCCTGTTGTAGGAGAGCTGACCCGCGGCGGTGTAGGTGAAGGGCCTCTCCTGCCCGTTCACGGTGAGCGTGATGTTGGACCTCTGCAACTGAGAGTCGGAGTCGAGGACCCTGGCGCGGATGACCGCGTTGCCGCCGACTACGCCCGTGGGGCTCATGCCGGTGATGGTGGGCCTGGCGTTCTGGATCCTGTACGCCTGGGTCGAGACGCCCGAGCGGTTGCCGGCCGTGTCCACCGCCATGAACCTCAGCGTGGTCGTGGTGGCGACGTTGATCGGGCCGGTGGCCTCGGTGGTGCCCGCCGCGCCGGGGTTCGGGGCCCCGCCGTTGCGGGTGTAGTAGACCTTGGCCGTCTCGGAGGGCGTCAGGGTGATCGACTGGGCCCGGGGGTAGGTGCCGCCCGCCGGGCTCGCCGACACGCTCGGGTTCGTCGTGTCTATGGTGAGGGTCAGGGCTCCTGAGGCCACACCCTCGTTGCCGGACGGGTCGGTGGCCGTCGCGGTCACGGGGATGTCCTTGCCGGGATCCAGGGCGCTCGTGGTGATGCTGAAGCTCTGGTCCTCGCCGGCGGTGCCGCTACCCTTCTCGACGCCGCCGACCAGTATCTTCACGGTCGAGCCGGCCTCGGCGGTGCCGGTGAAGGTGAGCGTCGTGGCGTTTGTGATGTTGTCCGTGGCCGAGGCGCCGGTGTCGCTCGTGGCGGAGAGGTCCAGCGCGGTGGGCGCCTCAGGGGGCGTAGTGTCGATGACCGTGTAGTTCTCCGTGTAGCTCTGGGCGCCGGGGGTCGCGGGGTCCGCGTCCGACGGGTTGCCCGCCTCGTCGACCGCCATGAACCCGAGCGTCGTGTCCTTGCGGATGTTGATCGGGCTCTGCGGGTCGAACAGGACCCTGGCCCTGTTGGTTGCCTTGGCCGGGTCGGAGCCGTTGGTGGTGTAGTAGATCGCCGTCGTACCGGGCTCGGGGTTGGTGACCTTGAGCGTCACGGCCGGGCCCACGTCGTTGAAGGTGCCGCCGGCGGGGTCCGCGACCACGGTCGGCGCGGTGGTGTCGATGACGTAGCTCTCGGTGTAGACCGGAGACTCGGCCCTGGAGCTGCCGTCGGCCGGCACGGGTCCGAACGCTTTGAACTTCAGCTTCGTGTCCGTGGCTATAGTGAACGGCCCGGTGTAGAGGGCATCCCCCGTCGTCGGGTCGGCGGGCTCGGTACCGTCGGTGGTCTGGGTGTAGTAGATCTCCGAGCCTTCCTCGGAGGCGCCCAGCCTTATATTCTCCTGGGGGCCGTTGAAGATGCCGCCCTTGCGGCTGATGCCCGCCTGGAACTTGGAGACCTGGCCCGAGACGGCGAACTGATTCGTCTCGCCCATGGGCGCCCAGTCGCTGCCGCTGCGCCTCTCTAGCTTGAAGTAGTTGGTGTCGTACGGGCTGCCCGTGACCTCGTGCGGGACGTTCGGGTCGCCGACGTAGGCGTCGGCGTTACCCTGGGCGTCCGCGAGATCGGAGACGATGGGCTGCCCTGCCGCGTCCGCGCCCTGCCCGAAGGTCGTCCACTTCAGGAACGGGCCGACATTGCCGTAGCGCGCGTCGTTGAAGTCGCACGGCGGGGTGCCCCCCGGGCCGGGGAAGCAGCCGATGTCCACGGTCGAGTTGATCTCGCCCGCGCCCTTGCCGTTATCCTCGGCGGTGAAGGTGTCGACACCGTAGGGATGGGTAACGCGGTACTCCTGGCCGATGGTCAGGCCGTCGATACGGATGCGCACCCGCCCGAAGCTCATCTGGTCGCCTTCGGCGGCGTTCTCGTTGGCGAACGCCGCCTCCATCGCCATGACCAGCAGGGCGTCTACGCCGTTCTGGGCGAAGTCTGCCTCGCCCGTCCACCAGAACGCCTCGCCGGGGTAGTTCTCCGGGAAGGACATCGTCGCGTCGGGGTTGGGCATCTCGAAGGGAACGAGGCACTTGGAGGTCGCGGAGTTGTCCACGCAGAGGTCGAGCTTCGTGCCCTGGCGGTCCTGGTACCAGAACGGGAAGCCGCCCTGCGGGTTGGTCGGGCCCATCTTCGGGACCGCCGCGATGTCGTACTTGAAGCTCTTGATCTGGCTCTTGTTGCCGACGACCAGGCGCTCGCCCGTGTCGGGGTTGACCTCGGCGTCCACCGCGAGGGCCTTTATGGTCTGCGTGCGCTCGACCGTCAGCGGGCCTTCGTACTTCGTGCCGTTGACGACGTTGACGCTCGTAACCGCTCCCGTGCCGGGGTCCTTGACGACCTCAACGTTGGGATCGGAGCCGTCGGTGGTGTAGTAGATGTCGGCCTCTTCGCTGGCCTTCAGGGTTACTTTCTGGGGGTTATCGAAGGCGCCGGGGCCCTTGCTGGGAACCACGTTCGGGTCGGCCGGGTCGACGTCCACGTCGATGGACTCGGCGGTAACGTTCGGAGCCTTGCGGTCCACGGTGTAGGTCTTCTCGCCGATCTCGGAGGCCTGCTCCCCTTTGACCGCCACGAACCTGTAGGTCGTGGTGGTTTCGACGCCCGCCTCGCTGTTTGGCGTGATCTTGGCCTGCTTGTCGTAGAGGGTAGCGTTGCTCGCCGGGTCGGCGGGATCGGCGGTCGTGGTCCCGTCGGTGGTCTGGGTGTAGTAGACGTTCGCCGTGGGATCGGAGGGTATCAACTCGATCTTCTGGTCGGGGTCGTTGGTGATGGACTCCCTCGCCGGGGCCGCGCCGACCTGCAACTCGGCGACCTTGCCCGTGATGGTGAAGTCTTCGGTGTAACCGATCTGCTGCAAGGAATCGGGGCCGTTGTCGTTCGGGATAACCTGCTCGATCTTGAAGTAGTTCTGCGGCTGGCCGGTCTCGTCCATAACGACGCTGCCCGTGACCGTGTGCGGGATGTCCGGGTCGCCGACGTAGCGGTTGCCGTTGGCGTCCGTGAGCGCGGGGTCGCTTGCGGCGGAGTCGCTGCTGAAGGTGTCCCACGTCAGGAACGGCCCGACCTTGCCGGAGAGCGCCTGGCCGAAGTCGCAGCGCGTCCGCGGGGTCGGGACGCAGCCGATGTCCACGGTCGAGTTGATCTCGCCGTCCGTCAGGTTCGCGTCGGTGGGGTTCGGCACGGCCGCCTCGGCGGTGAAGGTGTCTACGCCATAGGGGTGGCTGATCCTGTAGTCCTGGCCGGCGTCGAGACCGTCGATGCGGATGCGCACCCGCCCGAAGCTCATCTGGTCGCCGTCCACGGCGTTCTCGTTGGCGAACGCCGCCTCCATCGCCAGGTCGAGCAGGGCGCTGGAGCCGTTGTCGAGCGTGGCTTCGGCGCCGCCGGTCCACCAGAAGGACTCGCCCGGGAAGTTGTCCGGGAAGGACATCTGTCCAGCGGGGTTGGGCATCTCGAAGGGCTTGAGGCACTTGGAAGCCTCGGCATTGTCCAGGCACAGGTCGAGACGGGTCCCGTTGGCGTCCTGGTACCAGTAAGGATAGCCGTTGTCCGGGTTTATCGGCCCTACGCCGTCCTTCGGCAACGCCGCGCGGGCGGGCGGGGCGAGCGTCGTGACGAGGATCAGCACGGCCAGAAGGCCGAACAGGAGCGCCGCGAACGGCCTCTTCGCGCCGCCGCGTCCCTGCATCGTAAGGTTGTCTTGGTGGTTGAGTATCATTTTCTCTTTCCCTTTACTCTGCTAGTTTTCCCGGTTCTCTCGTTCGAGCCGCGGGTCACGGCCCTCGCAGCAACAGGCGGCAACGCCATAAACGCGAAGACTCATTCTCCAGCCTCGCGCCGAACGCGCCTTCTATACAGATCAACGAGATCTTCATCCGCCCTCCTACAGTCGCGGTTTACACTCGTGATGATGCACGACCGCCGGGCGCTTTCCCTCGTGAAGATTGATGAATTTTTGCTAGCCCAATCTGGGCGAATCTTTCTAGCTCAATTGGACTAGACAACGGATCGTGTAACGGAAGCCCGTAATCGCCCCCGACTGGGAGCCCAACGAAGGCCCCAGATTGGGCCGCGTGTGGCACGCGCTCCCCATGCACTCTCTGGAAACACGCCCATCGGTCTCCCCTTCGAGCCCTGTTGTCGTACCTGTGATGACGCGCCATCCCTTCGCGCTTTCCCCCGCGTGAGTGGGAGATCTATGTCCATGCGAACAGGGTGGTGCGTGACTAGCTCAACTCGGTTAGCGATCATCGCCCTCCGTCCCACGGTGCGAGACGGCGGCGTGGACAGCCTGGACCCGCCGGTGCGGGCAATGCTACAATTGTGTCGCGAGCCGCATAAACGGGCGCGGCGGAAGAAGCCCGGTGCTTCGCGGGGTGGAGTAAGCCGTCGGCACGCCGAACCGGAGTACAAGAAAGCGGGCGGAGTCAAGGCACATGGGCCGGTTATCGTCACCGGGCATCGGGAGTCTATGGGTGAGGAGGAGACGAGATATGAGGCGTACGACAACCTTACTAGCGATTATAGGATTAGTAATCCTGCTCTCGGCCGGGACGGCGCTAGCAGCGAAGGTAATCTGCGACGGGGGTGTCTGTCGAGGGACGAAAAAGGCCGATAACTTGAGGGGTTCTCTGAGGGTGGACAGAATGTACGGCTTTTCCGGCAACGACATAATGTCCGGCAACCGGGCCAGGGACATAATGCGCGGCGGGAACGGTTTTGATTCGATGCAAGGCGATTACGGTAACGACAGGATGTACGGAGATGCTCAGAACGACACGATGAGGGGCGGCGCGTCTCAAGACAGGATGTTCGGAGGTTCTGGTAGGGACGCGCTCTACGGGGAGGCAGGGGCCGACTATATCGTCGTCGCCGGCGACAAAGAGTCTGACTCCATAGACTGCGGACTCGGAAACGATACGGCGATCATAGACGCCGTGGCCGATATGAACAGGGCTACCCTGATCGACTTTATACAGGTGACCAGTTGCGAGCAGGTAATCCTCCGCTGAAGACTCTGAAACCCCACGAAGAGCGGCGGGACCTCTTCAGGTCCCGCCTATGGGCTTTGATCGCCCTCTAAAGCACCTTACTTAACGCCTGACCACGAATCGCGCCGTGTTGGTAACACCCTGTCCGAGGCTGCTGTTGAAGGTGGCGGTTACGTAGTAGACGCCGGGCGAGAGGGGCCTGTAGCGCATGCCGTAGCGGGAGCTGTTGAGCAGCATAAATTGCCTATTTACCGTCGCCCCCTTGTGCTTGATGGTGAGTTGGACCTTCCCGGTGTGCGTCGGCAGGACCATACCATAGATGGTCAACCGCTTTCCGAGCTTCAAGGTCTTGGCAGAGGTGCCGACGGACAGCAAGATCTTCACGTTCACTGTCGCCGTGGAACTGGTGGCGGATTGGAGATCCTCCGTACCAGCGAACCTCGCCCGGTACTGGGTACTCTTCGATACCGTCACGCCGGCCAGCGAGAAGCTGCCGTTCGATGCGGTGGTTTGGTACCCGTTGTTGACGACGCTCCAGGCGCTCGCGCCCTCCGGTTTCTGCTCCAGGACCACGCTCCGTCCTCCGAGCGCCTCCGCCCCCGAGGTGAGCATCCCGTACAGGGTGGTGGTCCCACCGTTGTAGGGCAGTTCCGCCGGTCCGGCGGCGAACGAGATGGCCGTCGGCTTCGGCGCCACCGCGCTCACGCGGGCCGCCGCGGATTCCTGGTTCGCGGGGTCGTCCACCGCCGTCACCCGGTAGTAAGACCTCACGCCCTTGGGCGCGTCCGGGTCGTCGCGGGACAGGGTGGTGAGGAGATTGTCGCCGTTGAGCTTCGTGTAGTCGCCGTCCTCGGAGGCGGCGCGGTAGACGTTGTAGCCGGCGAGGTCCAGCTCACCATTGGCGGTCCAGGTCAGCTTGATGCCGCCCGGCGAGGGTGTCGCCTTCAGGCCCGTCGGCGCCGCAGGGGCGGTGTCGAGGTCCGCGCCGTAGACATCGTAGACGCCGAGGCTCGCGCCGTCCCGCTGGACCTCCCATACCACCGTCTCGCCGTCTATGGCCGGAGACTCCTGCTGGGCTGGCGTCGTGGTCACGGCGAACTCCTTGTTCGTCGAGATGTCCTTCCCGTAGATGTCGGTGCCGGCCGGGTTGTTGCGTCCGTCGGCCCATACCACGATGCGGCCGCTGATCTGCGGCGACCACTGATCCGCCGTGCTCTCCGTGACCTTGAACTCCCGGTTCTCGACCAGGTCGTAGGCGTAGATATCCAGGTTGCCGGGGGTCCGCTCGTCGCGCCAAACTACCGTGTCGCCGCTGATATCCGGCGCCGACTGCCAGTCGGGGTCCGTCGTGATGCGCGAAGCCGGCTCGGCAGAGGCGAGGTCCTTGAAGTAGATATCCGAGTTACCGGGACCCGCGTGGTACTGCCACACCACCTTCCCACCGCTTATGGCGGGCGAACGCTGATCCCCGTCCCCGGTTTCCACGGAAAGGACCTCCCCATTCGGGAGACCCTGAAGGCCCCTGCGCAGAATATCCCAGTTGCCCCCGCCGTTGTCCTCCCAGACGACCGTGTCGCCGCTGATGTCCGGGTTGCGCTGATCTCCAGCGCCCGTGGCGACCGGGACCGGGGCCCCGGTGGGGAGTGACGCGAGATCTAAACCGTAGACCTCCCAGTCGCCGGCATGGTTCTCCTCCCAAACCACCCAGTTGCCGCTGATGGCGGGCCTGCCCTGGGAGATCAGGTCGTTGGTGAGCCGGGCGGGGGGCTCCGCGCCGGCGCGGTCCTTGACGTAGACGTCTCCGCCCTCGATCCACGCCACCTTCTGGCCGCTGATGGCTGGCGAGAGTTGATCCACGCCGTCCGCGGCCACGGGGAAGACGGCCGACGGCACAGCGGCGTCCGCGGGACGCGGGCTCGCCAGGAAAGCGGCCAGCAAGAACAGCGCCAAGCAGGCGACGGCTCCCGACCCCAAAAAGAGGCGGCCGGCGGTTCTCGTTTCGGGCGCGAGGGTCGATGCTGATACCACACGGTCCGACCTCGTATGCGCTGAACTTCTCACCCGATACCTCTCTCGCCGAAACAACCAACTGAGCCTGACCGAATGATGAACCAGCGAGGCTCTTCCGCCATCGCGAATATGGGCGATCTTTCGCTAGTCCAATTGGGCTATACGCGCTCAGGAGACGGACGGCGGTGGAGAGGTCCCGGCCGCGGGCTGCTTATAGGAGAGGCCGTATCGAAAACCCTTCGGGGGCAAGTTCCCGACCGCGTCGACGCCGGGCTTCCCGATCGCCGGCTCGACCTTGCCCGCGCGGGCCGGGACGACAATGCCGGAGATCATCCGGCTCTTGCTCAGCTCGAGACCGGTGGTCGCCATGTCGAGCGAGACCCGTACTCTAATCCTGGTGCTCGCGGCGGGCCAGGTACAGGGCCAGGGGCCGGTCTCCGGCCCGCCGGCGAATCTCCCCTGGTACCGGGTGTTCTTTACCGGCCCGGGCCGAAGGCGGCAACCGCGCCAGTCGCGAGGTTTCCCTCCGCGCCAACGATAAATCACGCTGCGTGAAACGCGGATCCTGCGCGGTCGGGGCCGTCGCAACTCCGACGGCCCCGACCGGGCGTTCATTGTCAAAGAGCCGGCCTAAACGGTGAACCGCCGGATGCTCGTGTTACCCAGGTTGGTCGCGTTCTTGCGGAAGGCGGCCTTGACGACGTATTTCCCCTTACCGGGCAGCTTCTGCGCCAGCTGGAAACGAGACGATCTGAGGGAGACGGTCCTGTTCGCGATAACCTTTCCATT
>CALMWA010000451.1 GCA_937873125.1 uncultured Actinomycetes bacterium
AGCGGGCGCACGACGTAGGAGTCGGTGGTGAGGGCGAGTCGGCTGTCGCCGAACGGGATGACAGCGGCGTCGGAGAGCGGGGCGAGGGCGGGGTTTTCGAAAGCCGGGAGGAGGAGTCCCTCTATGAGCTTGTGGGTGGCCTTGCCGCCGGCCCCGTGGCTCATGTCTATGCGCGGGGCGGTGAACTTGGGCGGGCGGCGGCGGTTCTGTTCTAGCGCATCGAGGACGCGCTGCTCTCTCTCGCTCATCCCTTTGTCCCGATCTCGACCTTTTCGTAGGACTTGCGCCCGAAGTTGTAGTACGCGGCGCACGCGCCCTCGGAGGAGACCATGAGCGCGCCCAGGGGCTTCTCCGGCGTGCAGGCGGTGCCGAAGACCTTGCACTCGGGGGGCTTGAGCACACCCTTTAGGACCTCGCCGCACTGGCACGCCTTCGGGTCAGCGACACGCACGCCCGGCACGGAGTAGCGCAACTCGGCGTCGAAGTCCGCGTAGGCCTCGGAGAGCTTGAGGGCGGACTGGGCGATAAAGCCGAGGCCCCGCCACTCGAAATACGGGCGCAGCTCGAAGACCTCGGCCATGCTCTTCAGGGCGGCGAGGTTTCCCTCCCACGGCACGATCCTGCTGTACTGGTTCTCGACCTCGCAGCGGCCGTCCCGGAGTTGGTGCATGAGCATGAGGACGGACTGCAGCAGGTCCAGCGGCTCGAAGCCCGCGACCACGCACGGCTTGCCGTAGTCCTCGGGCATGAACCCGTAGGGACGGCAGCCGATGACCGTCGAAACGTGCCCCGGCCCGATAAAAGCGTCGAGGCGCAGGTCCGGGGAGTCGAGGAGCGCGCGCACCGGCGGGACGATTGTGACGTGGTTGCAGAAAACCGTGAAGTTCTCCAGGCTCTCTTTCTTCGCCCGCTGCAGGGTTAGGGCGGTGGACGGGGCGGTGGTCTCGAAGCCGATGGCGTAGAAGACGACCTCGCGGTCGGGGTTCTCGCGGGCGATGCGGAGGGCGTCGAGCGGCGAGTAGACCATGCGGACATCCGCGCCTTCGGCCTTTATTTCGAGGAGGTTTCCGCGGGAGCCGGGGACGCGCATCATGTCGCCGAAGCAGGTGAAGATGACCTCGGGGCGTTCGGCGATGGCGATGCCCTCGTCCACGCGGCCCATCGGGAGGACGCAGACCGGGCAGCCGGGGCCGTGGACGAGTTCGACCTGATCGGGCAGCAGGTCTTTGATGCCGTGGCGGTAGATGGTGTGGGTGTGGCCGCCGCAGATCTCCATCAGCTTGTAGTGACGGCCGGGGTCGGTGATGGATGCTATCTCCGCAGCGACGGCGCGGGCAAGCTCGCCGTTCCGAAACTCATCCACGTATTTCATTCTCTTACCTCCTCGACCTTTCCGATTGCCACGCCGCCGTGCGTCAGCAGGATGTCTCCCACCGCCACCGGCGCGACCAACTCCACGGCTATCCCGGACCGGTTGCCCACGCCGTCCTCGCAGAGCGCATCGTCGCCCTCGATTGAGACCACCCGCACGGGGACCCCGGCGTCGGAGCAGACGACGCAGCCGTCGTGGTCCAGAGTGCAGGATGGCGAGAGCACCTTTTCGCGCTCCACGGTTACTCGATCTGGGAGGCGCGCAACTCCTCCAGCTCCTGCTCGTAGGCCTCGCCGATCTCTTCGAGCGCCTGTAGCTGGGATTGCGCCTCGGCCTCGTTGAGATGGGACATTGCGAAGCCGACGTGGATCAGGACCCAGTCCCCCACCTCGATCTTCTCGTCCTCGTTGTGTACGAGCCCGATGTTTATGTTGCGCCGAACCCCGCTCACGTCCGCCTTCGCGAGCAGCAAGTCCTCGTCTAGTATCTCCACTATCCTGCCGGGAATCCCCAAGCACATATCTCTACGCCTCCCTTTCTCTGAAAACCCTATCCGCCAAAACCGCCTGTCCGAGTGAGATCCCACCGTCATTAGCCGGAACGCGCCGATGCCTGTAGACCACGAATCCCCTCTCCTCCAAGAGCCTGATCGTTTGAGTCAGCAACAACATGTTCTGAAACGTGCCGCCGGAGAGCGCGACCGCGTCTACGCTGCGCTCCTCGCGCAGCCTCTCGCACACCGCGGCGACCATCTCCGCCATCGTCCGGTGGAAGCCGGCAGAGACCTCCGATGCCGGCCGACTGTCCA
>CALMWA010000452.1 GCA_937873125.1 uncultured Actinomycetes bacterium
AGGTCCTCGACCTTCTCCCCGACCGAGATCATCTTTATCGGCACCCCAATCTCGTTTGCTATGGCGAGCGCGATCCCTCCCTTCGCCGTTCCGTCGAGCTTGGTGAGAATGATCCCCGTGAGCCCCGCCACTTCCTGAAACATCTTGGCCTGCCGCAGCCCGTTCTGGCCCGTGGTGGCATCCACCGTCATCAACACCTCGTGCGGTGCCCCCGGCAACTGCCGCCCGATGACGCGGTGGACCTTGTCCAACTCGGCCATGAGGTTGACCTTGGTGTGAAGACGTCCGGCGGTATCTATGAGCAACACATCCGTCCCCTCGCGCTTCGCCGCCTCCACCGCGTCGTGCGCTACGGCGGCGGCGTCCGCGCCGCGCTCCCGCGCGACCACCGGCGTGCCGGTCCTCTCGCCCCAGGTCTGGAGTTGCTCGATAGCCGCCGCCCGGAACGTGTCCCCGGCCGCGAACATCGTGGTCCCCGGCAGGAATCGTGAGAGCTTCCCAATGGTGGTCGTCTTGCCGGTTCCGTTGACGCCGACCATCAAGATGACGGTCGGATGGTTAGAGATGTCCAGTTCGACCGGTCCTTCGAGCATGCGGGCGGCGTGTTCGATCATAAGCCGCCGCAGCTCCTGGCCGCTGGTGATGTTCTTCTCCAGCGCCTCCTGCTCCAGCTCCGCGACCAGTTTTGCCGTGGTCGGCACTCCCACATCGGAGGAGATCAGGATCTCCTCGACCCTCTCCCAGAACTCCTCGTCCTCCGCATCCCGGAACTCCGCTACAGCAGCGTTCAACTGTCCCACAAAGGACTCCCGGCTGCGGGTTAGACCCTGCCGCAGCCTCCCGAACCACCCGCCGGGTTCCTGCTCCTCCTGAACCTCCACCGCAGCCTCGACGGACGGCGCTTCCTCGACCGCGTCGGTCTCCGGCATCGCCTCCTCGACCTCACCCGGAGCGGCTTCCTCGACCTCCCAGACATCGGCCGGGGCGGGATCGTCGTGCCGCTCGGCCTGCACTTCCTCGGCCGACTGTACATCTTCGATGGCTTCCGGTTCCGGGACTTTCTCGATGACCTCACGGTCGGAGGCCTCCGCGGCCTCGGCCGCCTCGGTCTCTTCCTGTTCGGGGGCCTCGACCGTCTCGGTGGCTACGGCCGAACCGGAGTCATGCTCCTCGTCTTTGTTCCTTCTGAAGAAATTGCGCCACGAACGAGCCATTGGCCTGCTCTACTCTCCCTGCATACGCTTCGATACGACTGTGGTGGCACCGGCGGCATCCTGGACGACGCCATAGAGAACGTCCGCCGCGGCCATGGTGCGCTTCTGGTGGGTAACCAGCAGAAACTGGCCTTCCGACCGGTAAGAGTCTACCACAGCGAGGAACCGCGCCAGGTTGAGATCGTCGAGCGCGGCCTCGGCCTCGTCCAGGATGCAGAACGCTCCTCCATCGCGCCCCGGACGGCTGAGGAATATGCTGAAAAGGAACGAGAGAGCCAGGAGCGCCCGCTCCCCACCGGAGAGGACATGCAGCGACCTCCACCCCTTCCGTCCGAGCCGCAGACCGATCTCGACTCCTTCTTCCGAGAGATCCAAGACCCCAGCCGCACCCTCCATCATCCGCGGCACCATCTCCCCGAACGCCCGCCGTACCCTCCCGAACGTCTCCGTGAATCGCTGCTCTATCTCCCCGTCTATCGCAAGTATTATGCGGTTAAGTTCGTTTGCGGCGGCTTCGGCGTCGGCGCGCTGGGCGGTAACGAACTCATGGCGTTCGCGCAGGGTGTCTTGTTGGGAGAGGGCGAGCAGGTTCACGTCACCGAAGCGCTTGAGCTTGCGGGCGAAGCGGTGGCGCTCGGCCTCGGTTTCGGGGCCGTGAACGTCGGCTTCACGCCGGGCGTCTTCGAGGGTGGCGCCCCACTCGGACCGTATCTCTTCGAGGGCTTCGGAGGAGGCGCTCTCGGCCTGCCGGAGGTCCTGACGGGCGTGTTCGGCGGCGGCGCGGACGGTCGCCAGGTCTCGGGCGAGGTCCACCGCCCGGCGGGAGAGATCCGCCCTTACCTCCGAGAGATGCCGGTGCTCGTCCTCTGCTTCGGAGCGCGCCCGGCGCAGCCGGCTGCGACGCTCCCGGACGGCCGGGGCGAGTGTTTGCGACACTTCGACCACCCTAGCAGCCAGGCGCGCGGGGCGATCCAAACCTTCGATCGGTGACTCGCTGACGCGCTCGAGTTGCTCCGCGAGGTTGTCGCAGCGCCGGCGGCCCTCTGAG
>CALMWA010000453.1 GCA_937873125.1 uncultured Actinomycetes bacterium
AGATGCGAGTACTGATTTTTGGGGCGAGCGGCAGGACGGGTCGACATCTGGTGCGGCAGGCGTTGGAGGAGGGGCACGAGGTGACGGCTTTCGTCCGCGACCCGGCTCGGCTGGGCCTGGATCATGCCCGGTTGAGGGTTGTGGCCGGCGACGTGATGGATGCGGCGCGGGTCGAGGAGGCCGTGGCGGACTCGGAGGCGGTGCTGAGCGCCCTCGGCCATACCAGGACCTCCGCGAAAGACATCCAGACGGTCGGCACCAAGAACATCGTCGCGGCGATGCACCGGCACGGGGTGCGGAGGATAGTGAGCCTCACGGGTGCGGGGATGCGAGACCCGAAAGACTAGCCGAAGCTCTTCGACAAGGCCATCGTATTCTCGCTCAAACGGTTGCAGGGCGACGTGCTCCGGGACGCGGTCGGCCACGCGGCGGTCATCAAGGAGAGTGGATTGGAGTGGGTGATCGTGCGCGACCCGATGTTGACCGACGGACCTCACACGGGGGAGTATCGGGTCGGGTACGTCGGGAAGAACAGCGGTTCCAAAGCCTCACGCGCCGACGTGGTGGACTTCATGCTGAGACAACTGACGAGCGACGAATATCTCGGCCAGGCGCCGATGGTCAGTTACTAGCCGGAAGGAGGTGGCATGGTCGTCGAGGTCTACGCTGACGTGGTTTGTCCGTGGTGTTACATCGGAGAACGCCGGCTCCGGAAGGCTCTCGCGGGTAGGCCGGATGTGGAGGTACGCTGGCGACCGTTTCAGCTCCGGCCGGAGATGCCCGCCGGGGGACTACCGTGGCGGGAGGAGTTTACCCAGGAGAAGTTCGGCGGCGAGGAGAGCGCCCGCGCGGCCTTCGAGCAAGTTGCGGCGGCTGGCGCTCCCGATGGCATCCGATTCGACTTCGAGCGTGTGGCGAGCGCCCCGAACACGGTGGACGCGCACCGCCTGATCCTCTTCGCCGAGAAACGAGGCGTTGTAGAGCAGGCCACCGAAGAGTTGTTCCGGGCTTACTTCACGGAGGGCAAGAACCTCAACGATCCCGATAAGCTCATCGGGGCTATCTCCAGTATCAGGCTGGATGCCGGTGAGGTCCGAGCGTACCTAGAGAGCGAGGCCAATCTCCAGGAAGTGCGGGCGAGCCAAGAAGCGGCCCACGGACTCGGTATCAGCGGCGTCTTCGATAGCCGCTACGCCGTCTCCGGGGCCCAACCCGTCGAAGTCTTCAAGAGAGCGCTGGACGCCGCAGGGAAGGCGACGGCCTCTTAGGCTCTAGCTCTGTAGTCTGGCTCTCGAGTGGCTGGATCTCCAGTTCCGAAGGTGTGTAGTGACGATGTGGCCGCGGTCTTCTGGGACGGACACTGCTGAGGAACCAGACCGCTATCCCGGCCCTGCTGTTGGTAGTCTTGCAGCCGCCGGACTCTGTGTTTTCACCGGATCGTTTTCTCAGTGCGCTCGTCGGCGACGCAGTCACACTTCTCATCTACTGACTATTTCTGGCCGATCCGTAACGGCTGGTGGAGCGGGCGGCGGTCCCGGTTTTCGAGAACCTGATCGCGGTGCTGGAGAAGATCTCCTCAGTGCTCTCCGGAGGTGACCCGGCCCGCACGGAGAGGTCGCTTCTGCAGGCGCGAGCGTTGGATGACGGGGGCGGAGCTTCAACCACGCCGCGGCGTAACTCGGAAGTAGCGCTTCTTGCTAGAGTAGAACTTTTCTCAGCGAACGGGGACCAGTAGCGGGCGTCCCATTAGAACAGCCACGAACTCTCTCTTTGTCGCCCGGTTTACGGGCGCGCTCTCCATGCTGGCGAGGTCGGGTGGGTCCAAGGCGACACTGTTCACGTCTGACAAAAGGCTCAATAGCAAGGAGATCAACTCTCCCGCCGTGGACTCTCTGACGCGCCAGCCGGGTCCGAAGCCGCCATCCCGCAAGAAGTCGGCGGCCATCCGCTGCGTGCCGAAGACCGGCACCATCTCCTCGTCATCCCGCGGAAAGATCGTCAATACGTCCATCCGGTTGTTCTCGCAGCGCGAGATCAAATACCACACGGCCACCGAGTGCTCGCCGAACGTGGGCGCTTTACCGACGGACGTTGCCTCTACCGCTCTAACCATTGTCCTCAGCCTCCAGGAAACCGTAGTATTCGTGCTTCAGGTTGTTGGCGAGCTTTATTTCCCGCCACTCCTCGTACTCGTGCAGCCAGGGATGCAGGGTTTCGTCGTCCGCTGGCGGCTCTTCCCGCCGGACAACGTCGGTGTACCGGGCGCCGCACCGGCAGACGGTCACGGGCCCTTCCCACTCCAGTGTCTCCCCGCAATCGCATTCGAATATTATGCGTTCGGGACGCCAACTGTAGACCTTGCCATATGGGACTTCCACAATCTCATAGTGTTGTTTTTCGCGTTCGATCACTCGCATCGCACAACTTCCTCCTGACGATTGGCAAATCCCTTTCCCCACCACCGGCTTGCAATCAGCCTCGGTGCAAATCACCCATCGCCACATACTGTACCCCCTATGAGGGGGCAGTGGAATATGTTGGGGCATACATAGGACAAATTACCCAGCGATGGGCGAGACTCCCCTCCGAGTCTGAGGGTATGGGGATGTCAAATCTATTAGAGCACTTTAGACCTACCCTACAGCTGCGGAGTAGGTTATCATCGGGGTGCCGAAGATCACTTGGGTGAAATGGTTGGCATACCCTTGCAATCGGAGCCGGCCGAAGGAAGCAGTCATGCAGAAAAAAACATTGAAAACAGGAGCCTATCAAAGTCGACCAGCGGTATCGCCCCCGCACACAGGTGAACTGCAGTTCCGCAGCTTGCTAGAGAAGCTACCCGCAGGGGCGTACACCTGTGATTCTGAAGGCTTGATCACTTTTTACAATAAGCATGCCGTGCAATTATGGGGCCGCGCACCCAAGTTGCACAGCCCCGAAGACCGCTTCTGCGGCTCGTTCAAGCTCTTCTCATCGGAGGGCATAGCCATAGCCCACGACCAATGCTGGATGGCGATGGCGCTCAAGACCGACAAAGAATACAACCGGCGTGAGATAGTCATCGAACGCCCGGACGGTCAGCGTCTCACAGCGCTGGCCCACGCGAACCCGATCCATGATGAGGCCGGCAAACTCGTCGGGGCTGTGAACGTTCTCGTGGACATCAGCGACCGCAAACGCGCCGAGGACAAGGTCCGTTTTCAGGCGCACCTCCTCGAACAGGTGCAGGCCGCCGTCATCGCCACAGACATGAAGGGCGCGGTGATCCACTGGAACGAGCACGCCGAGAGGCTCTACGGCTGGTCGCGCGAGGAGTTCCTCGCGATGACGGTGCTCGACATCCGGCCGGAGACGGAACGCGAGAGCTTCCTGGGCTTCAATCGCGGTGGCGCGTTGCGCGGGCTCGTGAACGCGGGGTTGTGGACGCACCGGCGCAAGGACGGCAGTTTGAT
>CALMWA010000454.1 GCA_937873125.1 uncultured Actinomycetes bacterium
TCGGGGCGGCCCACCGGGCGCACGCCACAACGGTCGGCGTCGCGGAGTTACTGCCGGCGGCGGCGGGGCTTCTGCTGGAAGCGGAGGTGGATTACCTGGAGGGTCTGCTCAGGGACCCGGAGCGTCCGTTCGTCGCCATCTTGGGCGGGGCGAAAGTCTCGGACAAGCTCGGCGTGATCGAGAGCCTGCTCGGCGTGGCGGATACGCTGCTTATCGGCGGCGCGATGTGCTTCACGTTCTTCAAGGCGCAGGGGTATGAGATCGGGAACTCTCTCGTCGAGGACGACTACATCGAAGAGGCGAAACGCCTCATGAACGAGGCCGGAGACAAACTCGTTCTCCCGACGGACGTGGTGATCGCCCAGAAGATGGAGGAAGACTCGGAGAGCCGCAGTGTAGGCGTGGACGAGATCCCAGAAGGCTGGATGGGACTCGATGTAGGTAATGCGACCGTCGAGCTCTTCCGGGAGCACATCTCGAACGCGAGGACCATCTTCTGGAACGGGCCGATGGGCGTTTTCGAGATGGAGGCCTTTGCGAAGGGCACCGAGGGCGTCGCGCGGGCGGTCGCCGAGAGCGCAGCGACGAGCGTCGTCGGGGGCGGGGACTCCGTGGCCGCCGTCGGGAAGCTCGGCCTGGAAGACGAGATGAGCCACATCTCCACCGGCGGCGGGGCGTCGCTGGAGTACATCGAAGGCAAGGAGTTGCCCGGCGTGGCGATCCTGCCCGACAATTAACCAGAGAGCAGATGACGGTAGAAGATCCGGAGAGGGGAGCGCAGACCATGACCCGACGCCCGATGATGGCGGCGAACTGGAAGATGAACAAGACCGTGCGGGAGGCGCAGGACTACACGGCTGCGCTGTTGCCGCACGCCGCAGACGCCGACGGGGTGGACGTCGCGGTCTTCGCGCCGCTGACGTGCCTCTCCGAGGTCGCCCGGATGGCCGAAGACTCGCAGGTCCTAGCCGGGGCGCAGAACTTCTACTACGAAGACTCCGGGGCGTTCACGGGGGAGGTCTCGATCCCGATGCTCCAGGATATCGGGGTGCGGACGGTACTCGTCGGCCACTCGGAGCGCCGAGAGGTGTTCGGCGAGTCGGACGATCTGGTCGCCAGGAAGACGAAGCGGGCGGTGGAGGCCGGGCTGCTCCCGGTCGTCTGCGTGGGCGAGACGAAAGAGGAGCGCGACGGCGGCGGCATGTGGGAGAAGGTCTCCGGGCAGGTGCGGGTGGTGATGGAGTCGCTCGACGGTCCCGGCGGAGACGCTCTGGTCTTCGCCTACGAGCCGATCTGGGCTATCGGCACGGGTGATACGGCGACGCCCGAGGACGCTCAGGACGCCATCGGCCAGATGCGGGGTCTGCTGAAAGAGCTGGCCGGCGACGACTTCGCCGCGAGCGTGCGCATCCTCTACGGCGGTTCGGTCAAGCCGGGCAACGTCGCGGAGATCATGGCGCAGGAAGACGTTGACGGCGCTCTGGTCGGCGGGGCGAGCCTCGAAGTGGAATCCTTCGTCGCCCTGATAGAGGCCGCCGGGGAGGCTGCTTCCGGGGGAGAGGAATCCGGGGACTAGGCTCCGTGGAGCGTTTCGGACTGGTGTGGTAGAGTAGCGCGCATGATATACATTCTTGCATTCTTTCATACGATATTGTGCGTCGCGCTCATCGGCCTGATACTGCTGCACTCCGGTAAGGGCGGGGGGCTCTCTTCCTCTCTCGGTGGCAGTATGGGAGGCACCTTCTCCGGCACCACCATCATGGAGAAGAACCTGACCCGCCTGACCGTGATAGTGGTCGCCCTCTTCGCCGTAAGCAGCGTACTTCTCATCTTCTTCGGCTAGATCGCTGGGGCTGGTACGCCAGAGCCTCCGGCTCAACAGTAGAGGCAAAAAAGGAGCCGCCCGGGGAGGATGGGGAGAACAGGCGACTCCAGAAACAATTATACACCGCGCTATATGGTTCAGCGTATAATTACTTACAAGAGAGGCGCCGACCGGCGTCAGTTGCTGGATCTTCTTGGATCGTTGAACCTGGAAGTGTCGGAGGGGGGACTCGAACCCCCACGCCCTTATCGGGCACTAGGCCCTCAACCTAGCGCGTCTACCAATTCC
>CALMWA010000455.1 GCA_937873125.1 uncultured Actinomycetes bacterium
TTCCCGGAGGACTCCGAGTGGGAGCGGGAGCTGGAGGAGAGCTTCCCGTACCAGGAGACCCCGGATCAGGAGGCGGCCATCGCCGCGATAAAGGCGGACATGCAGAGCCCGCACCCGACGGACCGGCTCGTCTGCGGCGATGTCGGCTTCGGCAAGACCGAGGTCGCGGTACGGGCGGCGTTCAAGGCGGCTCTGGGCGGCAAGCAGGTCATGATGCTCGCCCCGACGACCATCCTCGTGCAGCAGCACTACCGGACGTTCTCCGAGCGCCTCTCGAAGTTCGCCGTGCGCGTCGAGAGCCTCTCGCGCTTCTCGACGCCGGCCGAGAGGAAGCGCACGCTGCGGGACTTCGCGGCTGGTGAGGTGGACGTCCTGATCGGGACGCACGCTCTCCTCGGCGCGGAGGTGCGGCCGAAGGATCTCGGCATGATCATCGTGGACGAGGAGCAGCGCTTCGGCGTCAAGCACAAGGAACGCCTCAAGGAGTTCAAGGCGTCGGTGGACGTGCTCACGCTGACGGCGACACCCATACCGCGCACCATGCAGATGGGCCTCGCGTCCCTGCGCGACATCAGCATCATCGAGACGCCGCCCGCCGGACGCCGCAGTATCCTGACGCACGTCGGCCCTTACGAGGAGGACCTCGTCAAGCACGCCATCGAGCGGGAGGTTGCGCGCGGCGGGCAGGTCTTCTTCGTCCACAACAGGATCGAGAGCATCGACGAGGTGGCCGACGGGCTGCGGGAGCTGGTGCCGGGCGTACGCTTCGTCACCGCGCACGGCCGGATGCCGGAACGCGCGCTCGAGGACGTGATGCGGAGCTTCCTCGATAGGGAGGCCGATGTGCTCGTCACGACGACCATCGTCGAGAGCGGCCTGGACGTGGCGACGGCGAACACGCTCATCGTGGACCGGGCGGACATGATGGGGCTGGCGCAGCTCTACCAGCTCCGAGGTAGGATCGGACGCTCCACCGAGCAGGCTTACGCATACCTCTTCGCCCCCCTCGGCGCGACGCCGGAGTCCCAGAAGCGCCTCGAAGCCCTGATGGACTTCACGGAGCTGGGGAGCGGTTTCGCCATCGCGATGCGGGATCTGGAGATCCGGGGCGCGGGGAACCTCTTGGGGGCGGAGCAGTCCGGCCACATCGCGGCGGTCGGGTTCGAGATGTACCTGCGGCTGCTGGAGGAGGCCGTCGCGCGGGCGAAGGGGCAGCCCCAGGAGCAGCGAGAGGAGCGGCCGGTTATCGTGGAGGTGCCTCTCGATGCGTACCTCCCGGCGGAGTATGTTGTGGATGAGATCGAGCGCGTGGACCTCTACCGCCGCGCCTCCGGCATCCGCACGCTCGAAGAATCCGAAGATCTCGCCGAAGAGATGACCGACCGCTTCGGGGAGTTGCCGGAGCCCGCGCGCAACCTGCTGGGCCTCTCCTGCGTAAAGGTCCTGGCGCGCGAGATCGGGGCGACGTCCGTCTCGTACCGCAATGGGACGCTCTCCGTCATGGGCGTGACGGCTGATGCTACGGCGCCGGCGTTTCTGCGGAAGGCGACGGGGGGTGTTGTCGGGGGCAGGACCGGCCGGGTCTCCGTGCGCGAGTCGGATCTGGAGCCGCTAGCGCTCGCCGAGGCCGCTTTGCGGGCCTTAAAAGGGACCGTGCTATAATCCCGCACGATCTCTAGCGTCTAATACAGTGAGGTTTCCGGTCGTCTTGAGTAAGCTCTCCATTAATAAAGGGTTGTTCGTCGCGTTGGTGCTGGCTACGTTTGTAACGATTGCAGGCTGCGAGGCGGCCGGTAAATCGGAGAGCGTAGAGTCCGGGGCGCAGAAGGTCGCCACTTACGATGGCGGTGAGATCACGAAGGGCGAGCTCAACGAGCAGTTGAAGCTCTTCGCCCAGCAAAGCGGCGGCGGTGAGATAAAGCCCGATTCCCCGCAGTACGACGCGGCTCTCGCGCAGGTGATGCCCCAGCTCGTGGGGCTGGAGATGGCTCAGACCTACGCGAAGGAGGAAGGGATCACCGTCTCCGAGAAGGACATAGACAAGGAACTGGAGACGATCAAGGACCAGGTCGCCCAGCAGGCCCAGTCTCAGGGCCAGAACCTCGGCAAGGAGGAGGCGTTCAAGCAGGCTCTCAAGCAGGCCAACCTCTCCGAACAGCAACTCCGGGACGATATCCGAAAGAACCTGCCCGTCCAGAAGGTGCAGGAGAAGGTCGTCGGAGACGCGAAGCCCTCCGACAAAGAGATCGAGAAGTACTACGACCAGAACAAGGAAGCACAATTTAGCAACCCGGAGCGGCGCTGCGCGCGGCACATTCTCTTGAACAAGGACCAGAAGAAGAAGGCCGAGGAGGTTAAGTCCCAGCTAGACGACGGCGCGGACTTCGCCAAGCTCGCCAAGGATCTCTCGCAGGATCCCGGCAGCGCGGAGAAGGGCGGAGACCTCGGCTGCGTCGGGACCGGCGAGACCGTCCCCGAGTTCGAGAAGGCTCTCTTCGACGCGAAGGAGGGCGAGACCGTGGGGCCGGTGAAGACCGAGTTCGGATATCACATAATCCGGCTGGACGAGATCCAGAAAGAGAGCGTCACGCCGCTGAAGGAGGTCTCGGGCGATATCGAGACCCAGCTCACGCAGGAGAAGCAGGCCACGGAGTTCGAGAGCTGGATCGAGGACCAGAAGAAGCAGCGCGACCTGAAGTACCTGAAGGGCTACAAGCCCAAGGAGGTGCCACCGGTGGCGCCGGGTGTCTCTCCCGAGGGCGGACAACCGGAGGAGTAGCAGCCCGGCGGAAGCCTGATAGGAGCCAGATAAGGTGCTTTATGCCCGGCGGGGAGCCGGGTAGTGTAGCGCGATAGCCTTCAAGGGCGTACAGTTACAATAGTGAATGAATACGTCTACTAGCGGCAAGGGAGGAGAACTGCTATGACGGAGATCGTCGCTGTTCACGGACGCGAAATTTTAGATTCCCGCGGCAACCCGACGGTGGAGGTAGAGATCGCAACGGCGAGCGGGTTCGTCGGACGGGCGTCCGTACCCTCTGGAGCCTCCACCGGAGCGAACGAGGCCGTGGAGCTTCGGGACGGGGAGAAGGACCGCTACGGCGGCAAGGGCGTACGCACCGCCGCCGAGAACGTGGACGGCGAGCTGGCGCAGGTGATCCTCGGACTCGACGCGACCGACCAGCGCACGTTGGACCTGGCGATGATCGAAGCCGACGGCACGGACAACAAGGGCCGGCTCGGCGCCAACGCCATCCTCGGGGTCTCGCTGGCGGCGGCAAAGGCGGCGGCGGAGTCGGCGGCGCTGCCGCTGTACCGGTACCTGGGCGGGGCCGGGGCGCACACCATCCCGGTACCGTGCGCGAACATCCTCAACGGCGGCGCTCACGCCGCGAACAACGTGGACTTCCAGGAGTTCATGGTGGTGCCTGTAGGGTTCGAGCGCTTCTCCGAGGCGCTGCGGGCGGTGGCGGAGGTCTACGCGGGCCTCAAGAAGCTGCTCAACGAGAG
>CALMWA010000456.1 GCA_937873125.1 uncultured Actinomycetes bacterium
AGGCTCTGGCTGTACGCCTCACCGTGCCCCGTCTCGGAAGCGAGGACTTGGCTCGTTTGGAGGAGAGTCTCGCTCGCATGGATGAGTTTGCGAGGTCAGAGAATTACGAGGGGTGGGAGGTTCCCCACCGCGCTTTCCACGCCGCCCTGGTAGCCCACGCCGGCGACAGGCTTCAGGGCACGGTCTCCGAGCTCTACGATCACGCCGAACGTTACAGGCGAGCCTTCATGCTGGAGACCTCCCGCGCCTGGGACAAGAGCATGGCGGAGCATCAGGAGATCTTCGAGGTTTGCAGGGAAGGGGATCCGGTCGCCGCCTCCGAGCGCTTGGCCCGACACTACTCCGTGACGGCCCTGAGCCTTAGCGCCGCGATGGCCCCCGAGCACGAGCCGGTGGCCGTGAGGACCGCGCTGCGCATGGTGATGCGCGCATAGCGGCGACCGATCCCTCGGCGTCGTAGACTGCGAGCTGGCTCCTAGCGGACCGAGGCAACTCGCTCTCTTTCAGAGAAGGTCATGGGAGCTCGCTACCGCACTGAATACCTAGGATGGTGTTTTTGCCCGTAAATGATCTCTCCGAGGTGCGAGACGTACTGCACCGCGACCTTGAGACAAAGCCGGCGTTTTGCCGGCAACGGTATGGCATCCGAGGACTTCGGGGAGCGACGCAAGAGCGCCGAGGCTAGCGCCAGGATTCGGCTTTCCGCCCTCGCTCCCTCTTCGGGTCAGACGGACAACCAAAATCGGAATGAACGTAACAGCTTCCGTCGCCCGTTCACATGCCGGGTGCGGTCCCCTACACTTGGAGCCGTGAAGCCTACCGCGAACGGCCGCGTCCTCCTGGCCCTCGGCACGACGATGCTCCTCTGGGCCTCGTCGTATGCCGCGATCCGGGCTGGGCTGGAGGATTACGGGCCGGGGCAGGTCGCGCTCTTACGGCTGGGTGTGGCTTCCGTAGTGCTCGTGGTATACGCGCTCCTCACCCGGATGCGGTTGCCGGATGGCCGGGATCTTCCAGCGGTCTTCGGGCTGGGATTCTTGCGAGAGAGGCTCAAGCCGCTGGGGTGGATCGGGATGGCCTTGAGCTTCGTGGGGGCGGCCGGGATCTCGCTCGACGAAGGCGAGGGGTTCTCGCTGGATACGGGGGCTTTGTTCGTACTGATCTCCGCCTTTTGCGTCAGTATTTACTTCGTGTTACAGAAGCCTTACCTGCGTAAATACGGCGCCCTGGCGTTCACGACGTACGCGATCTTGGCCGGAACGCTCTTCGCTCTCGTCTATCTGCCCGGACTCCTCACGCAGGTTGGGCGGTCGCCGGCGAGTACGACGCTCGCAATGATCTACCTCGGTATCTTCCCGACGGCGATCTGCTACGTAACCTACGCCTACGCCTTCTCGCGCATGAACGTCTCTGTGGCCGCCAGCTTCCTCTACCTCATCCCCGTTTTGGCGTACCTGATCGCCTGGGTCTGGCTCGGCGAGACCCCGACGTTGCTCTCTGCCCTCGGCGGCATAGTGGTACTCTCCGGCGTCGTGATCGTCAACACCCACCGCCGCTGACGAGTTCGGACGGTAGAATCAACGGAGTCGATACAGAAAGGTGGTCCACGTGGAGACCAGAAAGCAAGCCCATCGTATCAGCGCCGGGACCAGCATCGGGCACGTGCATCTGAAGGTCGCGGATATAGATCGCGCGCTGCGTTTCTACCAGGACATCCTCGGCTTCGAGCTCATGCAGCGCTACGGGGAGGACGCCGTCTTTCTCTCCGCTGGTGGATACCATCACCACATTGGCCTGAATACCTGGATGAGCAAGAACGCCCCGCCCGCGCCGCGCAATTCCGCCGGGCTGTTCCACCTCGCCATACTCTACCCGGACCGGCGGGAGCTGGCGCAGGCTCTCCGCTGGCTTATCGACGCCGAGTATCCTCTCGACGGCGCCTCCGACCACGGCGTCTCCGAGGCGCTGTACCTCCGGGACCCGGACGGCAACGGTGTCGAACTCTACGCCGACCGGCCGCGCGAACAGTGGCCCCGCACCGCCGACGGCGGCCTCGCGATGGTCACCGAACCGCTCGACTTAGAGGGTCTGCTTGCGGAACTGGAGTAACCCATAGCTGCGAACGAGGAGGGGGGAGCGGCGAGAACGCCGCTCCCCCCTCTCTTGTCGTCGGACACCGCGCCCGGCGTTTTGTTGTTTTACTTCTGGAATTGCGAGCCCTTGTACTCGAAGTTCGAGGACGGAGTGCCGTTACCTTTCTCCGTGCCGTTGACCGCCGAGGTGGTCTGGGCGAACGTCAGGACCGAATGGGCGACGGCGTCGGACATCTCGTCCAGGGCCTGCCTGTTGAGGTTGCCCTCTAGGGCTGCGTAGGTCTCGGCGTCCGCGCCGTCCTCGACCGGGGTGAAGCTGTCGCACGGCGAGTGGTAGCACGGGTCGAACGCCACGCCTGCCAGGCCGCCGAACAGCGCAGCCTCCTCTGCGGTCTTCACGTCCTCGGCGCCGGTGAAGAGCCCGCCGGCTGGGATACCCGCGGCGATGAACGGCCCGTAGTCCGAGCGTCCGTCGAAGGCCGTCGGCAACGTGGCGAGGTTTTGCGAGGCGAAGTAGTCCTCGAAGACCTTCTCCGCGACCGCCGAGCCGTTGGGACCGGCGTCCGGCGTGGCCGAGCCGTCACCGTCGTAGATAAAGCGGCCGTAGTTCGGAGAGCCGACCATGTCGAAGTTCAGGTAGACGGCGATGTTCTTCTGCTGGCGGGCGGTGAGCTGGCTAACGTAGTGCTCGGCGCCGAGCAGGCCGGATTCCTCTGCGCCCCAGAAGGCGAAGCGAACCTTGTTGCGCGGCTTGATGCCGGCCTCGGACATCTCCTCGGCGACCTCCAGGATCGTGGCTGATCCCGAGCCGTTGTCGTTGATGCCGGGGCCTTCAGGCACGGAGTCGAGGTGCGCTCCGGCGAAGGCGACGCGGTCGGAGCGGCCGGTGGCGCTCTCCGCGATCACGTTGGACGTTTGCCGGTTCTGGGAGAGCGTCGAGGTCGAGATGCTGACCCGTGCGCCGGGGGCGTTGTAAAGTTCCTCGCCGACGGCGAAGGTCGTTCCGATGACCGGGATCTCTACGCCGGGGCCGCCGAGGGTACCGTTTAGCACTTCGGTGCGGCCCTCCTGGCCTTCGTTGAAGATGATCACCGCGTCGTAGCCGGCGGCCTCCGCGTTCGCGGCCTTCTCGCCAAAGGTGCAGGTGCCGCGCTGTACGAGAGCCACCTGATCTTCGGTCTCGGAAGCGCGCGCGAAGTCCGAAGCCTCGCAGCCGCTGTTGGACGAGCTGGCCGTGGGGCCGGGCGGTATCTGCATGTCGTTCGTCGGGACAACGGCCGCATCAACTACGTTACCGCTGCCGGAGTACTCCATGATCGAAAAGTCCGTGCCGTCGGTGTAGGTCTTCGCCGCCGGGGCAGTCTGAGAGAACGTCGTCGGTGCGAGTTCCTGGAAGAACGGGAACGTGAACGGCTGAACGCTGACGTTGTATCCAGCGGCGCGCAGCTTGCCGGCCACGTAAGCGGCGGAGGCGTCGAAGCCCGGCGTCCCCGAGGCGCGGTTGTCGTCGTTTGCGTCAGCGATGGCCTGGAACGCCCGCTCGTGCTCCAGTATCCCGCCAACCGTGACGCCGCTGCGTAGTTGACTCGAATCCGTCGACACCGCCGCCGAGGCGATCCCCGCAGCGGCGAACGCTACTATCAGGGCCAATCCCAAGACCAAGGCAAGCCTAGTTCGTTGCTTATATCCTCCTGATCCTTTCCATACTGTGGCCCTCCTAGAGGCCGGTAAATGATGCCGGACAATGTATCACAGGTATTTAATGCGCCTAACAGAACCGCTGGACATAGCGCCAACAGATCAACGCGCAACCGATGTCGAGGAACGCTTGGTG
>CALMWA010000457.1 GCA_937873125.1 uncultured Actinomycetes bacterium
GTTATGTAGGTCTCCAGGTAGTGCCGGAGTTGGGCGGCGGTCAGGTGTCCGAGGACGTAGTTATGGTAGTAGACGGGAGCGGTGGCGATGTGAATCTTGGCCGCCCAGTCCGGCTCGTTTCGCTCCGGCGGGCGCTCCACGAGCTGTATGCGTTCCACGAGATCCCACCACAAAGAGTTGAGATCGTCGCCATTGGGGTCGGCGTACAGCTCCCTCTCGAAGTGGAACATCACGAGTGCCCAGCGGGTGAAGACTAGTTTGTCAGCCCGGCCGCGCCACAGCAGATACTCCCGGTTCTCGTTCAGTTCCGTCTCGGGAACCCCGGCGACTGAGGAGAGCCAGTCGAGATCATCCGCCAGAGATCCCATCATGAGCGCGATGGCCTCTGTCGTATTGATGTGTGCGATGGAACGTAGAAAGTATGGGAGACCGGGATTTATGTGCTTGTCATAGACGGCGTGGCCGAACTCGTGGAGCATCGTGTCCATCCAATACGAGTCTGGCTGGACATTCGCCAGGACCCGCACGTCGTACGGATAATCCCGTCCGACACCCAGACAGAAAGCGTGCTGGCTCTTGCCTTCCCGCTTGTAGAGATCACTCCGGGCCAGAACGTCCCGCACTTCCAGACCCATATTGTCGTAAGTCTTGCGGGTTAGAGATTCGAGGTCCTTATCCCGGAATAAGTAGTCTACGTCTAACCCGTTACCGGCTCCAGACGCACCTTCCGAACTCCCTCGCGAATCCGAGTGCGGAAACGCAGTCGGGTCTTGTTTGCAACTTTGAAAGAACGGGTCCGGGAGGTGCCAGGGCATCACGGACTCGATGCCGAATCTCTGACGAGCGCTCGTGTCGAGCCGGGATTTGAGATCCCGGAACGGCGCTTCGGTCACGGACTCTAGCTCATCCATGAGCTGCGCCAGTTCCGCCGCGTCTATCTCCTGGAGATCCAGAGAGTGATGGTAATGGTCCGGGTAGCCCGCCTCACGTGCGAGACGATTGCGGAGCCGTGCCAGCTCCCGCACGGTTCCTTCTACTTCGCGGCCGACGGTCTTCGATGCTTCCCAAGCTTCGCGGCGCAGACGGTCGTCGGTGGAGTTGCGCAGGATCTCCCGGACTTCGTTCTCCCCGATCTCCTCGCCATCCACCACGCCTCGGTGGTTGCTGTACGTGGCGTTTGCCTCGGCTTCGAGCTCCTGCACTTTTTGCAGAATCTCCTTCTCTCCCTGCTTGCCGGCGAACGCGCGGTAAAGGATCTCGACCTGCCGCTGCAGAAGAGGACTCTCAAGAGATTCTCGTTCCCCGTACCAGCCCTTCACCTTCGTGAACTCCGCCGCGTCCGCGAAGAGCGCATCGTAGGCGTTGCCGGCTCTCACCATCTCCTCCTGGGCCTCTACGGTTCCCGTGGTTGCAAGGTTCCACCACGCCTCGCCGAAAGCCTTCTCCACCGGAGCTACGCGTTCCTCGAAGCTGGATAAAAAGTTCTGGATTTCCTTTGTGGAGATCATGGCCTCCCCTCCAAAAAGCGTTGTCTGATTTCGCCATTCAGCTCACCACCGCTGTCTGGCAGTTCGCGTTCTCTTTCGTAAACCAGTATGGTCTTGCCTGCTGTGTTCCGCATCTCCAGCCGTTCTTGTCGCACCCGGTATGCGACGGCCTCTTGCAGAGATTCATAGTAGGTTCGCTCCGTGTCTCCTGGACAGCCTATCAAAGTGCTATCGAGCGTATTTATCTCCACGGCGCCGTACTCCGTCGCGACGTTCCTGCCGCCGTAGCCGTTACAGATCGCATGTCCGCCGAATACGGTGTATGGATCGTCGGCTTTGATCTCCAGCGTGATCTCGGCATCCTCGGATAGTGTGCGACCCCGCAACGAAACGAGCACCCACTCTGTACCTACGAGATCTGGCCCGGTGCTGCTGGTGGATTCGCGCTCTACAGATAGTTCGTCTCGGGGTTCCGCATCCAGGCTAGCGGGTTTTCCGCAGGCCGCAAGCACGGTTATCAGGGTCAGGGCGCAGAGAATCGCGGCCAGGATTTCGCGAGGTAGCAAGTATCAGCGGCCGGGACGGTTGCGGCGTTTGCCGAGCCAGATCACGACGAGCAAGAGCACGATGCCCAGAGTACCGGCCTGCAGCAGGCCCGGCGGTCCTCCCTGACCCCCCACCACGAGCGCCGCTACGAAGACCAGACCCACCGCGCCGTACCCGGCGGCCCGGTAAGCGAAGTACGAGGCCACGAGACCGACGATGGTATAGAGGATGGGCATGAACGAGGCCAACACGGAGATGCCGGCCAGGGAGCCGGCGCTCGCGGGATTCGTGGCCCACAGCCCGATCTGGCCGACCACGATGAACGCAGCGAAGGCCGCGACGAAGCTGATCGCGCCGGTCTTCCAGCCTATCGGCTCGGGATCGAAGTCGTGGGGCTCGTACCAGCGGGCCTCGCGCTCCTCGCGGTAGCGGCCCCGCCGCCCGGACTCTCGTCCGCCCCTCCCGGAACTCCGCGGCTCTCTTCGCAACTGCTCGAAGGGGTCCTCTTCTTTCTTGCCGAAACGGCCGCGCAGACGCTCGCCGAAGCTCGGGCCGCTGGACTCCCGCTCCCGGCGCTTGGCGGAGAGTTCGTCTCCGAGAGAGTCGAAGTCCAGGTCCGCCAGCTGGTCGGCGGCGAACGCGAGGTCGAGCGCCTCGTTGTGGTGCCGGCGGCGGTTCGGGTCCGAAAGCGTGGCGTGAGCCTCCTGCAAGAGGGAGAAGTCCTCGGCGCTGCCGCCCGGATGGTCCGGGTGGCGCTGCTTCGCCAGCGAGCGATAAGCGTTCCTGATATCGGCCTGCGACGCCTCGCGAGAGACGCCCAATACCTCGTAGTAGTTGATCTGCCGCGCCATCGTCCGACTATTTTAACCCACGGACGCGCCTTCGGCCCCGGTCTCGTTCCCACCGTTCAGAGCCTGCCGGATCTCCTCCAGGCACCACGAGTCGCGCTCCGTCCTCGCGGCCCCCCGCAATTCTTCCTCCGAGCCGCCGATCTCCCCAAGCGCCCACGCCGCATGCCCCCGCACCAGCGCCGACTCATCCTCGCGCATACATCGCCGTAGCGCCTCCGCCGCCCGCCGCAGCTTGAGGTTTCCGGCCGCGACGCAGCAGTTCCGCAAGAGACCGTCCCGTCCGGGCCGGGTGAGGGGCGTGGCCGCGAATCGTCGCTCGAACTCTTCGTCCATGCGTATCTCCAGCACTTCCACGATGTCCAGATATGGGCCGGTGCCGGCCTCGCTGGAGAACTCCGGCCAGCGGCTCCGGGTCGCCTTCGTCTTGTTGTACGGGCAGACCTCCTGACAGACGTCGCAGCCGAAGGCCCAGTCGCCGACCAGGGGGCGGAGCTTGCGTGGGATCTCACCGCGGTTCTCGATGGTCAGGTAGGAGATGCACAGCCGGGCGTCCACCACGCCGGGCGCCTTTATGGCGCCGGTCGGGCAGCGGTCCATACAGCGGGAGCAACGGCCGCAAGTTCCCGTTCCATGCTCGTCTGGCGGTAGTTCCAGGTCCACGATCAGGTCTGCGATAAAGAAGTACGATCCGATGTCGCCGTTGATGAGGCAAGAGTTTCTCCCGAAGAACCCGAGACCCGCGTGCTGCGCCGCCGACCGCTCCAACAGCGGCACCGCGTCAGTGAACGCGCGGGCCTTGATCCTGCACCCAAGTTCCCTCTCCAACTCCTCCCGCAACCCGTACAAACGCTCCTTGATGACGACGTGGTAGTCCCGCCCCCACGCATACCGCGCCACCCTTCCACCACCGTCCGTGTTTTCGGGATGGTCTCCGGGATAGTACGAGACGCCCAAAGACACGACGCTGCGGGCGCTCTTCTGAAGCTTCTTCGGGTTCGCGAGCAGTTCGACGGGCCGGTGCATGTAGCCCATGTCCGCCGCCATCCCGGACTCCTGCCACTCCCGCAGACGCTCGCCGCCCTCTCTCAGCGGCTCCGCGGAGGTCACGCCGACGAGATCGAAGCCCGCCGCCCGCGCCCGCTCCTCCAGGACACGCCGCGCCTCGGTAGGGTCTATTGTTCTCCGCTCGTTCACAGGTCTTCCGATTCTACCGCGCCGCCCTGGAAGCCCGTACGCTGTAGACTGCAGACACTGAGACGGTGAGACGGGGAGGTGTATAGCGTGGGCGAGTGGGTGAAGGTCGGTTCAGCCCCGAACGAGACAACGGTGTTGCTCATGGAGGGGTTGTTGAAGGACGCCGGTGTGCCATCGCTAATTCAGCGGAGCGCGGGCTTCGACGTACCGGACTTCCTCGCCGCTGGGCCGAGGGACCTGCTCGTCCCGGAGCTCGACTATGAGTACGCGCGCCAACTCCTGGAAGACACCATCGGGCTCGGCTCCTGGACGCCGTAAGCCGCAAGATGGCGACCCCAAAGGGTTGTATTTCGCCTTCGTGGGGTGAATGGCGATCAGAGAAGGAAGATCCATCGTGGCTATATCAACCATAAATCCGGCGACGGGCGAGGTGACCGAGTCCACGCCGGAGATCCCGTTCGGCAGCGTCAAGGACTCCGGCTACGGACGTGAGCTTTCGCACCTCGGCATCCGCGAGTTCGTGAACGCGAAGACGGTCTGGGTAGATCAGAGCGAGACGTCGGACGGCGCGGCAACCGAGTAAGCTCCGTCCGTCAAACCCGCCCGGTGAAACCTCTTGCTGACGTTTCGGGCCGGGCAGGATAATCTTCCACAGTAATGACTTCGACTGTTCGGCAACCAACTGTCTGGAAACGCCTGGTCCTGCTCGGCGCTCTCTGGGGCGTGGCGCTCGCGGCCTTGCCGGCGCTGGTTATGACCCGGCCGTTTCAGGTGTCGGGTTTTCTGGTCGCGGCCGTCTTGTGCGCGGCCCTCAGCGGGGCTATCGGCACGCTCTACGCCGGGCGGCGGGCCGCGGTTCGTTCCGGAAAGCAGCGCAGTGCGGTCGTGGCTTCTCTCGGGACCGGGTTCTTCCAGGGGCTCATGGGCGGCGCGGTCGCGGCGTTCTTGATCTGGGCTCTTATGGCCGTAACGCTCTCCGGGTTCACCCTGGGCAATCCGGGCGGGGTCTCCGTCCTCATGAGCCCGCGGATTTTCCTGGGAGGGTTCTTCGTCGCGCTCTCGGCTTTTTTGTACGTCCTCGCGGGCGGGCTGTTGCTAAGTCCTGTCTTCGGGACGCTCGTCAATCGCCTCGTGCGGAAAGGAGCGGCATGAACATCTTCTTGCGTCTCATGGGCGTGGGAGCGCTCTACGGTTTTGGCTTCGCCCTCATAAAGTCGCTCTTCCCCAGCCCGGTAATTCTTCTGGCCTTCTCCGACGCCCCGACCGGCGAGGGTAGTGGACCGGCGCTGGTACTCGTATACATGAGCACGGGACTTCTGGCGGGCTTTATAGCGGCCCTCATATTCGGCGGCATCCTGCTGGCCCGGCGGAAGACCCTGGACGAGAACGCTCCGTCTTATGGACCGAGGCTCACCCTCAGCATGGGGCTCGCGCTGCTGATGGGCCTCGTATCCGGCCTGCTCATGATCGGCGTCTACGCCTCGGGCCTTCTCCCCGCCGGCGGTGTCCTCGACCCCCTGAAGCTCATAAACGCCTCCAATTTCTCTCCCGGCACCCCGCTGCTCGTCGCCTGGACCATCGCCCGCGACCTTCTACCCGCCGGTCTTACAGGCCTCTTCCTGTCACCGATAGGCGGCGGACTCCTGATGCGCCTCTACACCGCCGACCGTCCGCCGGTCCAGAGGACTTACGAAGACTTCGAGTAGCCGCTTGGAAAGCTCGCCATCCGGCGGGAGTTCGTAACTAAATAATGCTTACGAGCGGGGAGATCTTGCACTCCGCGAGGTTGTAGTTCTCGGCCCGGCGCACCGAACGCACCATGTACTCCAGGCAGTTGCTCCGGCAATCCACCTTTCCGCATGGGATCTCGACCGTCCCCAGATTCTCGACGACGCGCACCACGGGGTCGAGGTCGTCTCCCGGCATCGCGTCCTTGCGGCGCACGAACGCACCCTCATCATAGTAGGCCCGTCCATAGCGGAACACGGTCATGCACCAATTGTACACTTGTTTGATCTGGATCACATACGCTTGACGGGGGATTCGCGTGCCAACACGATAAAGTGTACAAGCCTGAGAAAAGGACCCTTGTTGAGCGCATCTTATCGTGCGTTGTTGAAGCCAAGTATACGGAAGAAGCGGGAGGATTTTCGTGAGTGGAGGTATTTATCTGGTGCAGGGTGATGGACAGTTGGTCGAGATGACAGAGCAACCATACGGTACGGAAGATCTACTGCAAAATTTTTGTGTGACTACAAAAACCTATTGACCGATGAATAGATAGATAGAAATTCAACGCGTAG
>CALMWA010000458.1 GCA_937873125.1 uncultured Actinomycetes bacterium
TCGGAGAGTTGAGGGCGAAGGTGGGGTCTCTTGAAGAAGCTCTTACCACCTCCAACACCACCCTCGGGACGATGATGATCGAGGACCTGGGACGCAAGGACGGGTACACTCACCATCACGCTGCCGCAACCGCCGTGTACGCCGCCGACATGGGACGGGAGATGAAGCTCGACGAAACGCACGTCGGCTGGCTTCGGATGGCGGGCCTCTTGCATAACATAGGACTGTTCAGCATGCCCGACGAGCTTCTGCTGGCAACGGGAAAGCTCAACTCCATCGCGCAAGAGCGGCTGTCCGAACATCCGCTGCGAGGTGAAGAAGCGCTGGCGGCTATCCCCGAGTTCGGGGAGATGGCGGGTTGGATCCGCTGGCACCACGAACGGGTGGACGGCCGGGGATACCCGGACAAGCTGCGCGATCCCTGGATACCACTGGAGGCGAAGATACTAGCCGTTGCCCAGGCATACGCTGCCATGGTCCTGGATAAGCCTCACAGGCCTGGCACGGAGCCCGAGGTGGCTCGTAGAGAACTGGTCGGCGGCATGGATACGCAGTTCGACGCTACCCTCGTAAGAACTTTTCTAAGGATACTGGATACCGAGTCCGAGGGATATCGCAGAGCCGACGATCACAGGTTCGCGTTCCCGAGCCCCAATGCTGGCAAGAAAATGATTGAACGGACGCCAAATATCGACCTGAAAATCGTTCAGGGCAACCTCGGAGGAGCGGCGCGACAGCAGTAGGACACCAGAATAGGTCTTGTCGGACTCGAACGTCGCGCCGGTGAGGTCTTGCAATCCTATCGCGACTTTCCGGTAGTTGAAGTTACCAATTTTGATTATATGCATACTTTGCTGTAGAGTAGAGCTTGGATGCTAGAGTTGATGGGAGTTCGGCAATCTCCCTTAACCCGAGGCTTGGAAACTTCCGTTTTGCTTAGAGAGGGTTTGTTCCGCATAGTGGTGACGGGTCTCGTGACGGCGTACCTGGCCGGAGCGTGGGCGCTGATGGAGGCGCCGAGCGCCTACGTGGCGGTCGGGCTCGCCCTGGTTTACGGTGGGCTCGTTGTGGCGGGCCGACCGGCGGCGATCTTCCGGAATGGCTTCGTGAGCAGCTCGTGGATTCGGTGCTCGTTAGCATGCTTGTGGCGGGGACCGGTGGGATTGGATCCGTCTTTACCCCGTTGTACCTTTTGGCGGCGCGTGGGATCTCACGGGCGCTGGGCAATCGTAAGGCCGCCGTCGGGACCCTGTTGCTCGTAGCGGGATATCTGTTCGCTGCCTGGATCGCCGCGAGAGAGTTAGACGCGCTTCTAGACCCGGTGCTCTTGGGACAGGTGGCATTGATCGTGTTGTTCTGCGGTGTCGCGGGCTTTATGGCGGCCCGGCTACGTGGTGCCCGGAAGCGAGCCGAGATCCTCACT
>CALMWA010000459.1 GCA_937873125.1 uncultured Actinomycetes bacterium
GTTGACACGGTACGCCGTTGACGTTCGCGCTTTCGGTATAACATTCTCCGTTAAGAAAGAGCGTTTCGACCTCACCGGCCCCATACAACTCTCGTGGGCGCACTCCATGCATCCGGCGGAGACGCGATATGTGCAAGGCACGGTAGTCATGCCTTCGGAAGAGGATAAAGCGGAACAGGGGACGATCTGGTCGTCTTTCACTCTGCCCTTCGCCGTGTTCGTAGGTGCGGGTGTCGTCAACGCCCCTATTGCAAGACAAACCGGGTTGAATGCCGTAGACGTGGATCTCGTCCTCGAAGGGCTCTGGCGTGGGACTCAGCACCGTCAGGCCAGGGGACGCGGCACACAACAACCCCAGCTTCTGCTCCACATCGAGTACGAGAACCCGTTCTTCCGCATCGGAGACTTGAGAGAAGAGCTAACGCTCGAACCCGCTCCCGATGCGTGGCGGTCGGGGGAGGCTCCCAGCGATATAAGGGGAGTTACGCTCGACGCTACTCGTTTAGGGCAGACGCTGGACCTCCATAGGGAGAAAATCCACCGCTGTCGGTTGTGGAAACAGCCTCGTCTTACGTTGAGCGGAGATCTACCCGACTGGATCGAGCGGTTCGATGACTGGCAAGACCTTTAAGCTTCTTGTCTTCGACCTCAAGGCCGACCTCGGGCACTTCCGACGGCCGGATACCACGGCGACCCACGCCAGCTATCCATTCATAACGAGAACGGCCCTGCGTGGTCTGCTTGGCAGCATCCTGGGGCTGGATCACTGGAACGGAGAAGCCTGGACGGGCATCCAACTCCTGAATCCCATCGCGACCCGCACGCAACAGTTGTCCCTGTTAGGTAAAGGCTATTTTGGCGGCGGTACCCAGAGCTTCAACCGTCCGACCAGCATCGAACTCGTCATCAAACCCCACTATCGCATCTATTACTATGGGGACCTCTTCGATGAGTTGCACCAAAGTTTGGAGCAAGGTTTGTCCGTCTACCACACATACCTGGGTAGCGCATTCGCCTTGACCAAACCGCGTTTCGTTGACCTCCTTGATATCAAAGAGGAGCAACCAGACCAGACCATAGATTGTCTCTCCGTAGTGCCCTCGCACGTGGTCACGCAACTGGAAGTCCAACCTGGACATCAGTACATGCGAGCGGGCGGCATCCCTTACCGTTCGCTCGGCGGGTACAGCTTCGAGGGAACCATGAACTTTATCTACGAACGCACCGGCCAACCCATACGCTTCCGGCCTGACAGCTCGGCAGCAGGTGTGGAGGTGCGCTGGGCAACGCTTCCCTCGGGAGGATGGGTGAGTCTCTGGTGAGTAATCTGGATGGCTTCCTAGCAAGACCCGGACAACCGCTCGAAGAGAACCTTACACAGGCTGCTTTCTCGGCGGGAACCCCCGAAGGCCCGCTAGCCGAGCAGATGCTTTTTCTGGCCGGGCTTCTGCACGACGCATGCAAAGCAAGACCCACATGGAAGGAGTATTTCGAGAGAAGCCTCGCCGGCAGCAGGGGGAAGATGCCTCACGCATACGTTGGCGCGGCACTCTTTGCCCTGTACGGACGAGACTTGTTGGATGTTCAGTCAGCCTCACTAGAAGATGAGCAACTTTACTATCTCCTCGTGCGCGACATCGAGGACCACCATGGCAAACTCGGAGACTGGTGGGAGCCGCATCTCAACCAGAGCATCCCACCGTGGAAATCTTTGATGATCAGCCAGCCGCCAGAAGACACTGCTTTCGCAGCTTTGGATGCATTGGTGAGTCAGTATCTGCCTTCTCTGAACAACAGATCCATTACCGAGTACGGTGTCTTTAGGGAGAGATTGTCCCACCTTGAGAAACGCTGGAACAGGAAGTTGCTGGATCACCAGCTTGAACTCGATGAGAAATTGGGCGCGGCTCCCTCGGCTTATGCGTCCTGGATCAGCCGCGACGCGACGGGGTGCCTGATTGCCGCAGACCGTCTCAGCGCCAGCGGTATCTCCGCAGAGACCGCGCTATCTTCGGACAGTGCCAAGACTGCCTTGCAGATTTTCAAGGACCAGCTCAAAGAAAAGTATCGAAAAGCCCTCGAAGATGGTCACAGCCTCATGGCGGATAAACGTAGCACCATCCACGAGCAAGCACTGGCCGCTTACGAAAACAACAGAGATGCACCATGGTTTGATCTGAGCTTGCCTGTAGGTTGGGGCAAGACACTCATCTCCTTGCGTGTCGCACTCGAACATGCGGCGGCAGGACAGGCAGAGCGCATAGTCTACGTCGCTCCGTACCTGTCTATACTGTCGCAGGCGGCGAAGGAGATCCGTGAGGTCACGAACCTCGAAGTGATGGAGCATCACCACCTCGCTCTGCTTAACGCCGCGTCCGCCGGAGCCGACTCGTTCGAGGAGATCGAACCCATAGACGTGCTCACGATGGAGTCGTGGCGCGCGCCAATCATAGCCACGACCTTCAACCAACTCTTCAGGGCCGTCTTTCCAAAGAACGCTCAACAGAGCATCCGCATCCCTGCTTTGAGTGGCGCGTTCATTATCATTGACGAACCACAGGTCATGGACGCCAGCGTCTATAACGCTTTCATACGCGGACTGGAAGCACTGCGAGAGCATTCGGAGGCTCGGGTGATGCTCGTGAGCGCCACGATACCCCCCACTCTCCATGCCCTGACAACCCCACCCTTCCCCATCGCGCCCGAGGTAGAAAGCGCCGACCGATACAGTCTCGTCACCCATACGGGAACCTGGACGGAAAAGAGCGTGGCGAGAGAAGCAATACAGCGATTCGAGCAATACGGTCAGGTCGCCGTTATCCTCAACACCGTCGCGGACGCGGTGAGAGTATACTGGCGAATCGACAAACTGGTCGTAAAAGGCGTCTGCCTTAACCTGCACGGCATGATGACGCCGCTGCACAAAGCCCATCAGATAGAGAAGATCAAGGAACGGCTTGATCGCAGAGAACCCGTGCTGGTCGTCAGCACGCAGGTACTGGAAGCTGGCATAAACATCTCCTTCCGTCGCGTACTCAGAGCCAGACCGATCTTTTCGAGCATAGCCCAAACCGCCGGACGCGCCAACCGGCACGCTGAAGGCGCCATCGCTACGGTCGAAGTCTTCAACTTCGTAAGAGAAGAAGGCTCTGATTCAAGAAAGTGGATCTACAAGAATGAGCATCAGACCAAAATCACCGATGAACTCTTGCCTGCCGGCGGAAGCTGGAGCGAAGCACAGACAGCGGGACTTATCAAAGCGTACTTCGATAAGTTGAGTGACGTGGACCCGAATACCGCAGCCTTGAACTGGTTTGAGGATGCAGCCAAAGGCCAGTGGAGCAAGCTCGCGGGACTTTCTCCGTTCGAGACATTGGATGAGGAAGGCGGCAATGAATTGGCGGAGCAAGACGTTCGTGTGTTCGTCCTGACCGGCGAGGCGTGGATAACTCCACTGGTAAAGAGTTGGATGGAGCACTTTGGCATCTCGAACGTAAGCGACATTTACGCTTCGTATTTGAACAGAGGCTTTCTCAAGTCCCTCGAATTCGATGATCGTAGGCGCTTCCTCAGCTTAGTAGGACAGTTCGCCGTACCAATAAGGAAGAGATTGGTTTCTCGAATATGTGGCGATGTCGGACTCGATGCGCCCGGCATCCTTAGATCCCAGGATAACGATGACTACCATCTAGACACCGGCTTCGGACACCTCTTACTAGGCGAAGACCTCGATGACTACGAACGCAGGCTGGATGCAGCTCTGAGCCGATCTCATAACCCGGACCACTTATGAGCGCCCAGATCACCGGTACGCTGGTCTGGTACTACGAGATCTGCCCGCGCGAGGCGTGGCTTATGGCGCACGAGGTGGAGCCGGAGAGGGAGTTCGAGCTTCTGGCGCAGGGGCGGCTGAACCAGGAGGCGCATTATGGGCGGGCGACGAAGGAGCTTTCGCTGCCAGGGATGCGACTGGATCAGGTCCGGCGCGAAGGTGATCGCCTGA
>CALMWA010000460.1 GCA_937873125.1 uncultured Actinomycetes bacterium
GCGTAGTAGGCTACCACGGAGCCCTCCAGGTAGTGATCTATGACCTTCGGGCTGATGTAGGAGGAGCGGGCAATGTCCCGCGTATTACCGAGCCTGTGCGCCACGGTATCCACCGCCTGCAGTACATTTTTCTGCGCGCTCTTCGACTCGCCGGCCGGTCCGAGCCGGGCCAGAGTAGTCGCGGCGATCAAAGTCCCCGCCCAGGTGCGGAAGTCCTTGGCAGTGAACCCATCACCCATGATCTCCTTGATGTAGGCGTTCAGGTCCCGCGATTTCACGTCCCTTACCTCGCCGGACTCGTCTACGTACTTGAAGACCTCGTGCCCCGGCAGGCCCACGCACTCCTCGACCACGGCGCGGAGCCGTGCGTCCGTGACGGCCTTGCGCTGCTCCTGGCCCCACTTCCCAGTGTACTCGAAGATCACGGTGTCACCCTCTAGCATCAGGTGCTTGCGGCGCAGTGTAGCGATGCCGTAGGTCCGGTTGTTCTTCGCGTAACGCTCCTCACCGACCCGGAAGTACGCCGCGTTGATGAGACGAACCATAGCGGCGAGGACTTTTTCCCGGCCGAGTTCCTTGCGCTGCAGGTGATCGCTGGTGGTTTTCCGCATCTTCGGCAGCGCGTCGGCGAAGTCCAGGATCTTCTCGAACTTCTTGCGTTCTTTACGTTCCCGGTAGCGCTGGCTGTACAGGTACTGCAGACGCCCCGCCGAATCGTAGCCGACCGCCTGCACCTTGGCGCTCGGGCCGCGCGCTATGTGGGCGTCTTCCCAGGCGGGTGGCACCTTCAAGTTCTCTATCCGTGCAAGGACTCTCTCCTCGCGCACCGTCGCGCCGGAGTCCGGATAGCGGTAGAAAAATCCCTGTTCCTTGGAGCCAAGGCGCCGGATGCCAGTCTTGAAAAGCACGTGCTCGCCCATTCACCACCTCTCGCATAACTACACGACCGCATTGGGTTATACAGGATCGGCGAGAAGGTTGCGTAAACTCTAGTACATCCGGCGGCTCGTTCCGGCTACGTCGTGCGATCTATCTCCGAATGATACCGGCTGCCGACACGCCCGCCGAGCAGCCCGCCGAGCACCGCCACCAGGACTATGGCGACCATTATCACGATCCCCGCGATACCCAGATTGGAGAGGTTCCCGAGCAGGGGCAGGACCGACGACTCCATAAAGCCGCGGAAACTCTCGAAGATACCGCCCGGCAAGAACCCGCTTATGGCGACCACCGCGATCATAGCCGCGACCGTCCATACGACGGTCATCATGCCGTTGCGGCCGCCGTCGAAGCGCGCCAGCCGTCCGGCCACGTAACCGCCGAAGAAGAACGTCAAAAAGACCAGCACGGCGAGGAGGACCAGACCCGTGATCGCCCCGGCTCCGAGCGTTCCAGAGGAGAGGTCCAGGCTGAGTCCCAGCGGGATCAAGATGAGGCCCGCGATGGCCGACAGCACCGAGGCCGCCACGACGGCGAAGATGAACCCGAGGAAGCTCGCCAGCCAATCCACGCCGCCGTACATGTCGCGTAGCCGGTCTTCGCGCTCGTCGGCGGCCTCGAAATATCCTCTTGGGTACGATGCGCCTTCCTGCGTCTGCGTGGCGCCGGAGCCCGGCGTACGGATCACGCGCGTCTCTTTGTCTTCGTCATCCTGGTTTGTCTCCCTACGGCGGTCCCGCCGGGAGATAGGCCCGGCGTTTTCCTCGGACGGTTCGCCCGATTCCGTGTCCTCCCGGCGCGGGGCGCTGTCGGTCGGGATCTGGCGCGTCGCCTCGTCGTCGGAGGTTTGCGACGTCGCCTCGGGCTCGCGCCGATTCACCTCTGTCTCTCCGTCATCGCCCAGCGGCCCGGTCCTGCGGCGCTCCTCGGGTCTATCCTCCGGCCTATCCGTCATCTCTCCCCCTCATCTCCTCGTCTCCCGGCACTCCGCGCTACAACACCGCTAATTGCCTAGCGATCCAATTCTACCCTGATAGCGCGCTTAGCTCATCAGCAACCCAATGACGTATCGTCTGTTCCCCTTCTAAGGTACTCTTATGCTGTTGAGCCCCAACCAACGTCTCTCTCGACCCATCTATTATACGTTGGGCCAAAAATTCGCCTTCCGCACGAATCCTGACTTATACGGCGGGCCATATCATAGGTACCGTCCCGCTCCTATCATGGCCGTTGTTGTTGCAGAGTGCTCGATTTGCCGGGCGATTTCGGAGCGAGAAAGAGTAGGAGGAATATTGGCTACGTTAGGCCGAGAAGACGTAATAAAGCAGGTGAAAGACAAGAACGTTCAGTTCATCCGCATGTGGTTCACGGACGTCCTGGGTACGCTCAAGAGTTTCGCCATCACCGCCGAGGAACTAGAAGACGCTCTAGATGGTGGGATGGGCTTCGATGGTTCCTCGATCACAGGCTACCAGGACATCGAGGAGTCGGACATGATCGCCATGCCCGATCCTTCGACGTTCCAGATAATCCCCTGGAGCCCGCAGGACGCTCCCACCGCGCGCATGATCTGCGACGTGCAGACGACTGACGGTGACCCCTACGTCGGCGACCCGCGCCACATCTTGCGTCGCGCCCTCGAACGCGCCAGCGACATGGGCTTCGACAACTTCTACGTGGGTCCGGAACTGGAGTTCTTCTACTTCAAGGACTCGAAGGGAACCGAGCCCCTGGACTACGGTGGCTACTTCGACCTGACGACGCTAGACGCCGCGACGGCGCTCCGGCGTGAGACGGTTCAGTCGCTGCAGCAGCTCGGCATCAAGGTCGAGTACTCGCATCACGAGGTCGGCATCTCGCAGCACGAGATCGACCTGCGTTTCGACGACGCGATGACGATGGCCGACAAGGTGATGACCTACAAGACGGTCGTCAAGGAGATCGCCACCCGCCACGGCGTATACGCGACGTTCATGCCGAAGCCCCTCATGAACCAGAACGGCTCGGGGATGCACACCCACCAGAGCCTGTTCACGGGCGGCAAGAACGCGTTCTTCGACGCGAACGCCGAGCACTACCTCTCCGAGGAGGCGAAGGCGTTCATCGCGGGCCAGCTCCGCCACGCTCGGGAACTCTCGATCATCTTCGCCCAGAACGTCAACTCGTACAAGCGTCTGGTCCCCGGCTACGAGGCCCCGGTCTACATAGCCTGGAGCCGCCGCAACCGCTCGGCTCTGGTGCGGGTGCCCGGCTTCCATCCCGGCCAGGAGAAGGCCACGCGCATGGAGCTGCGCTGCCCGGACCCGTCCGCGAACATCTACCTGTGCTTCGCGGTGCTCTTGCACGCCGGCCTGGAAGGCATAGAGAAGGGCTACGAGCTGCCCGAACCGATGGAGAGCAACCTGTACAACCTCTCCCCCGAGGAGCGGGAGAAGATGGGCATACAGAGCCTCCCTGCAGACCTCGGAGAGGCGATCAAGGAAGCCGAGAACTCCGAGCTTCTTCAGAAGGCGCTCGGCGAGCACACCTACACCCGGCTCCTGGAGTTGAAGCGCGTCGAGTTCGAGGACTACCGTATCCAGGTAACACCCTACGAGCTGGATAAATACCTGCCCATCCTTTAAGGACAGTTTTCGGCAGCCGAACCGGGGCGCGGAGAGATCCGCGCCCTTCTCCATGCCGCGATGCACATCTGGTCCGCGCAGGAATATGCCGGACAGGTTCGGGCCGTCTTTACCGTATAATTCGGGCCGTTCACGTCGAAACACATTTCATCGGCAGAGAGGAGATCCGGTTGGTCCGTATCGCTACGCGGCATTCGGCACTTGAGGAAGTAGCCGCCGACCTCGTCGCAGTTGGCCTATTCGAGGGCGAGCAACCACCCGCGCCGCTTATGGAGGTGGCGGGTGACGCCCTCTCCTCCGGAGACTTTAGCGGCAAGCGCGGAGAGACAACTCTGCTGTATACGCGGGACGCAGTCTCCTCCCCGCGACTCCTGCTGCTGGGACTCGGCGACCGCGCCGCTTTCACCACGGAACGTCTGCGCTGCGCCGCCGGTACCGTCGTCCGCCGGGCGCGCTCTGCGAAACTCCAGAGCGTGGCCTTCGCACTCCCGGCATCCGAAGGATTCAGCGTGCGGGAGGCGGCCCAGGCCGCCGCAGAGGGCGCGGCGCTCGGCCTGTACCGCTTTACGAGCTACAAAACGGACACCGGAAACTCCAACACGTACGAGCTAGAAAGCCTCGACCTGATTCTCGCTGAGGGAACAGATGAGAGCGAAGCGTCGCGTGGCGCGGAGGTCGGGGCGGCGATGGCCGCTGGCGCGAACCTCGCCCGCAGCCTGGCGAACGAACCATCCAATACCGCGACGCCCGAGTACCTGGCGAGGCAGGCGCGCGAGATCGCCGCGAGGCACGGCATGGACGTGGAGATTCTCGACCGGTCCGGTATCGAGGCCGCGGATCTCGTCGGGCTCGCGGCCGTCGGGAGGTCTTCCGCCAACGAGCCGCGTTTTATCGTGCTGGAGCATCGCGGCGGCGGAGATGAGTCGCCGGTGGTGCTCGTGGGCAAGGCGGTGACGTTTGACTCCGGCGGTATCTCCATAAAACCCTCCGCCGGCATGGAAGACATGAAGTTCGACATGAGCGGCGGCGCGGCGGTGCTGGGAGCGATGGAGACCATTGGAACCCTGGGGCTCGCGGTCAACGTCGTAGCGCTGGTCCCGGCAACCGAGAACCTGCCCGGAGGAAGCGCCTTCAAGCCGGGCGACGTGCTGCGGATGGGTTCCGGGAAGACCGTCGAGATCCTCTCCACCGACGCCGAGGGACGGCTCATCCTGGCCGACGCGCTCACCTACGCCCGCCGCTACGACCCGGCGGCCGTTATAGATTGTGCGACGCTCACCGGCGCATGCATCGTGGCGCTCGGACACCACGCCTCCGGTCTTATGGGCAATGACGAGGACCTGATCTCCGAGGTCCAATTCGCCGGGGAGAGGGCCGGCGAACGCGCCTGGCATCTCCCGCTCTTCGAAGAATATACCGAGCAGATAAAGGGCGACACGGCGGACATAAAGAACACCGGCGGCCGATACGGGGGCGCCCTGACGGCCGGGGCGTTCCTCAAGGAGTTCGCCGCTTACCCGTGGGCGCACCTGGACGTAGCCGGCACAGCCTTCGGCAAGAAGGGCAACCCATACACTCCGAAAGGCGCCACCGGCACGCCGGCACGGTCGCTAGTCGAGTTTTTAATAGGTCGTGCGGGAGGTAACGAATGATCCTGGAGATGTTGACGGTCGGACCGTTTCAGGAGAACTGCTACATCGTGGGAGATAAGAATACGGGGAACGGAGTCCTCATAGATCCGGGCGACGAGGCCGCGAGGATCTCGCTCGCGGTCGAGCAGACGCAGTTGGAGATAGAGAAGATCGTCATTACCCACGCGCACATAGATCACGTCGGCGCGGTCGCCGCGCTCGTTGACGAGTACGCCTGCCCGGTCCTGATGCATGCCGAAGCCGAACCGATGCTGAAGCAACTCCCGACCCAGGCGATGATGATGGGCCTGCGCTTCGGGAAAGTCCCGACTGTGGACCGCTACATCGAGGACGAGGAAATCATCGAGGTCGGAGGACTGCGGCTGCGCGCGCTCTACACGCCGGGACACGCTCCCGGACACCTCGCTTTCTACGAGGAGAACGCGGGGATCGTGCTCTCTGGGGATGCGCTCTTCGCGGGGAGTGTCGGCCGGGTGGACCTACCCGGTGGCAACATGGAGGTCCTGATGAAGAGCATCCAAGAGCGGTTGCTGACCCTGCCGGACGAGACTCTCGTCTACTCCGGCCACGGCCCGCGGACGACCATTGGAGAAGAGCGGGCGCACAACCCGTTTCTGAGAGGAGGCCTACTGTGAGCGAGAGCGCCCACGAACACCGCGAATCCGCGCCCGAGACCGTCCGGGTCGCGGTGCTGACCATCAGCGATACGCGCACGCCGGAGAACGACACCGGCGGCGACACCATACAGGAGTTAATGCAGGCGGCCGGCCACGAGGTCGTGGAGCGGACTATCGTGAGGGACGAGGCGTCGGCCATACGGACGGTACTCGTCAACCTGCTCGCCAACGCCGAGGTGGACGCGGTGATCACGACCGGCGGAACCGGCATCTCCGCCCGCGACACGACCTACGAGGTGGTGGACCGCATGATCGAAAAACGACTGGACGGATTCGGGGAGATCTTCCGCATGCTCTCCTACGAGGAGATCGGAGCGGCGGCGATCCTGAGCCGGGCTATCGCGGGGGCCGTGGGTACGAAGCTAGTGGCGAGCCTGCCAGGCTCGCGCAACGCCGTGCGGCTGGCGATGGAGAAGCTGTTGGTCCCCGAGTTAGCGCACGTCGTCTTCGAGCTACGCAAACACCAGGAAGGCAGGTAACACGCATGGAACGCGAACCGCTCTCCCCCGAGGCCGAGGCGCTGTGGCGAAACTTGTGGGAGGTCTGGCAGAACAACGACGAGGACGACGTGGTCCTCGACTCCTCGAAGATCGGGGATCTGGAGGAGAAGATTCCGGCGCTCGAAGGGCGCATGAAGACGGCGTTGGCGTACCTGCAACGCGCCCGCTACATCCAGTATCGCTCCGGCGTCGGCGATGACGGCATAGAGCCCATCCTCTACGACGTCTACGAACCCAGGGATTAGGAGGTGACACGGATGAGTTGGCTTCTGTTGCTCCCGGTCGCCCTCGTGGCCGGGATGGCCCTCTCCACGCAGTTCGCCGTCAACACGCAGTTGAGGTCCGTTGTGGGAGGCCCGGTCGCCGCGGCGGCGGTGTCGTTCCTGATCGGGACGGTGTTCCTGGTGATCGCGGCGCTCGCCGTGACCCGCTCGACGCCAGCGCTCGGCGAGATCACGGCCTCACCCTGGTGGATCTGGACCGGCGGTCTCCTCGGCGCGTTCTTCGTATTCGCATCGGTCATCCTCACACTGCGC
>CALMWA010000461.1 GCA_937873125.1 uncultured Actinomycetes bacterium
TCCTCTGTCTGAGGTCTTCGGAGTAACCGTTCATGCGGCCATGCTCTCATTGGTTCACTCACGCTGCAACGTGCTGTGAGAGTTCATCGCTATTAGTTCCTCGATGGCGGCGGGGTCCTTCTGTATATCTTTCTCGGTAAACTCTACGTTGTTTTGGGACAGAAACTCTGTCTCCTGGTGATAGGCGTGTCAGCCGGGCTGCGTGTAGACGATTACTTCGTGTTCGGACACGTCTTCTCCTTTCGGTAGTTGCGGGTACTCTTACCACGGAACTTGGCGGAACAATCAGAGAAACGGACTGCTGGGCAGGTAGGGGGTCAGGGAACCCAGCTCTCCTCGAATGCAGATGGGACCGGCGGGAGAGAGGGAGAGGCCGGCTTCGAGGGCCACGGGTATGGCCCAGTTCTGCTGGCCCGTGATCCAGCGTATCTCGGTTTCTGCGGTGGATTCGGCGAGGCAGGCCCACAACAGGTCGGCGGCGATGTCGGGGGCTGTAGCGGCCACGACAGCGGGATATCCTTTCCACTCCACGGCGTAGCCTCGCCCGGTGCGACACTCGGAGATCAGGAACCGGCCGCCGGTACGGAGCATGAACTCCAAGTCGGGGCCGTGCGCGGCGCCCCACAGGCGCCGGTCCACATCGGCGGCGAGGTCGAGGTCTTTTTTCGTTCCCTGACGCGCCGTAAGATCCGGCGGTATGGCTTCCCGCCGCACGGTCCCGCTCGCCATTAGCGTCGGGAGCAGGGTGAAGCCGGCGAGGGCGTAGCGGCGCAACGCGGCGGGGTGGGTGGAGGCGGCGAGCATGGCTCCCCGGCATCCGGCGGCGTATTCGAGGGCGCGGTCGAGTAACCGCCGGCCCACGCCGGCGTTTCGGTAGGCTTCGTCGACCGCGAAGAGGGAGAGTACCCAGATTCCTTCGCGCACGAGTGCCAGCGCCACCCCGGCCACCTGCTCGCCGTCCGCGGCGATCCAGGAGCCCTCCGAGTCCTGCTCCAGGGAATGACGGTAGCGTTCTTTGCGGACCTCTACTTCTTCGGGAGTTCGGTTGAGAACCTGCTCTTTCTCATCGGCAGTTTCCGCGAGGGCGAGACTGCTCATGAGATAGGTCCCGTCCACGTCTTCGGGGGTCATGGGGCGGATGAGAATCCCGGCGCTCATACGGATATGTTAGCCCGCGACGACCCTGTATGCCGATTCGGCATACAGGGTCCAGGTTTCGGTACACTGGCGGGCATGTTCAAAGGTAATGGTCATAAGAGGATACGGGTAAGACGGCGCGGGCATCTCGGCGTGTGGGACCCGACGGGTGGGGAGGCGCGC
>CALMWA010000462.1 GCA_937873125.1 uncultured Actinomycetes bacterium
CCTCTCCGCGCGGGTGGCGCGCGCCGGGGCGGACATCTCGTGGCGGCTGAGGTTGCAGCCGGTGCCGGCGGGGTGGCTGGATCTCTCGCGCCAGGTCCCGATCATGGACACATCGCGGGCGCGAACCGAGCTCGGCTGGACGCCCCGCTACAGCGCCGACGAGACGCTGCTGGAGATACTGGAAGGACTGCGGACGGGATCGGGGCTCGACACCCCGCCGCTCTCGAAAGCGACGAGCGGCCCGTTGCGCGCGAGAGAATTTGTCACCGGAGTGGGAGGGAGAGAGCCGTAAAAGCTGTAGTGTGGCATGGTAAAGAGGACGTGCGGGTGGACAACGTGCCCGACCCGATCATCCAACAGCCAACCGATGCGATAGTCCGAATAACCTCGACCGCCATCTGCGGCTCGGACCTGCACCTCTACAAAGTCCTCAGCCCCCTCATGCGCGCGGGAGACATCATCGGCCACGAGCCGATGGGTGTCGTCGAAGAGGTCGGCCGGGACGTGGAACACATAAAGCCCGGCGACCGGGTCGTCGTGCCGTTCAACATCTCCTGCGGCCACTGCTACTTCTGCGATCAAGACCTCTACTACCAATGCGAGACCACCCGCGACACCGGCAAACTCGCCGAAGCCTCCAGCCTACTCGGGCGGGGAAAGGGCGCGAGCCTCTTCGGCTACACGCACGTCTACGGTGCGGTCCCCGGCGGACAGGCCGAATACCTGCGCGTCCCGCAGGCCCACTTTGGACCCATAAAGGTTCCCGAAGGACCGCCAGACGAGCGCTTTCTGTACCTCTCGGACGTGTTGCCAACCGCCTGGCAGGCCGTGGCCTACGCGGACACGCCGCAGGGCGGAACTTTGGGTGTGTGGGGGCTCGGTCCCATCGGGCAGATGTGCGCCCGCATAGCGATGCAGCAGGGCGTGGGGCGCGTGATCGGGGTGGACACCGTCCCGGAGCGGCTCTCGCTCGCTGCTCGTTACGGTGTTGAGACGTTGGACTTCAACGCCGTGGACCGCGTGGGGGACGTGGTGCTTGAGATGACCGGCGGCCGGGGTGTGGACGCCGGAATAGACGCCGTCGGGATGGAGGCGAGCGGGTCCGCCGTAGCCTCGATCCTTCAGGCGACCAAGCTGCAGCTAGACCGGGCTACCGCTTTGCGGGAGTGCATGGCTTCCATCCGGCGCGGCGGTACGCTCTCCATCAGCGGCGTCTACGCCGGACCGATACAGGCCTTCCAGCTTGGCGACCTCTTCGACATGCAGATACAGGTTCGCATGGGCCAGGCCAACGTGAGGCGTTGGGTGGACGACATCCTCCCGCTCCTCACCGACGAGGACCCGCTCGGCGTCGAAGACCTCAAGACCCACGAGATGACGCTAGACGACGCGCCGCACGCTTACGAGATCTTCCAGAAAAAGCAGGACGGCGCCATCAAGTGCGTTCTGAAACCGTAGTAGCTAACCGCTGTTGTGGAGCGCCGTGGCGGAGAGGATTACGCCGTCCTGGTCTGCGTAGACGTGGTGTCCAGGGGTCCAGGCCACGCCGCCGAATCTAACGGCAACGTCCCTCTCTCCGAAGCCGGCTTTGGCACTCTTCAAGGGGTGGGTTGCCAGCGCCAGGATGCTCACGTCTATCCTCGCCAACTCCTCCGAGTCGCGGACGCAGCCGTTTATGATGATTCCCGCCAAGCTGCGGGAGGCGGCGATGGAGGCGAGCCTGTCTCCAAGGAGAGCGCACCGTTTGGAGCCGCCGCCGTCCACGACGAGGACCGTTCCTCGCGCCACGTCTTCCAGCGCCTGCTTCACCAGCACGTTGTCTTCGTGGACCTTCACCGTGGAGATCGGACCATGGAACTCACTCGCCGAACCGTAGGACGTGAAGATAGGCTCGCAGACCTCGACGCTCTCGGGGAAATCGTCGCAGATATCGGTCGTCTTGATGCTCGTGTCTCCCATGCTCAATGCGCCGACTCCACCACCGCCCGCCAGAACTCGTCCCGCTCGCCGGGCACGAAAGGCAGGTAGAGCGCCACACGGTCTATGAGGCCTTCATATCGCTCTTTTAGCGCTGGTCCTACTTCGTCTGGGGCGGCTTCGACGGCGAAGGCGCTCAGCATCTCGTCGGTGATGAGAGATGGCATCTCCTGCCACTTCTTCTCCCGCGCCATCGTTCCGAGCTTCTCGCCGACGTCCTGCCAGCCGTGGGCTTCGAGGACGGTGCGGTAGGTGGGGGTAGAGGCGTAGAAGGAGATCTGGGATCGGATGGACTCGCGCTGCCTGGAGGTCTCTTCTTCGTTCGCGCCGGTTATGACGAAGACGCTTGTAGCGAGTTCCACATCGTTTGGATCTCGGCCGGCTTCCTTCGCGCCCTCGGCGATGGCGGGTTGGACGGTTTTTCGGATGTATTCGGGGCTGTGGAACGGGTGGACGTGGAAGCCGGAGCAGATCTCCCCCGCCAGTCGGGCCAAGCGGGTGTTGACGCCGGCGATGTAGACAGGTATTTCGGGATGCTGTATCGGGCCGGGGTTGAAGAACGGCGTGATGAGCGTGTGCTGGTAGAACTCGCCTTCGAACTTGAGCGGCCCCTCGGTCTGGAACGACTCCCAGATGGCCCGCACGGCCAGGATATACTCGCGTAGTCGCGCGGTGGGCTTGTTCCACGGCATCGAGAAGCGGCGAGTGATGTGTGCCTTTACCTGCGTGCCGAGGCCGAGGATAAAACGTCCGTCCGAGAGGTCTTGCAGGTCCCAGGCGGTTTGGGCGGTCTCCATCGGGGAGCGGGAGAACGCGATGGCGACGGAGGTCCCGAGATCCAGGCGCTCCGTAGCGTTGGCGGCTATCGCGAGCGGGAGGAAGCCGTCGTGCTTGGTCTCGCTGGTCCACAGGCCCGCAAATCCGAGGTCGTCGGCGGCGCGGGCGGTGCGGTCCAGGTTCTTCAGGTACTTGCCTTCGGTGCCGAGGCCTACGTCGAGCTTCATTCGCTCTCCGGGATCAGGATGAGCTTGCCGGTCGTCTTGCGGGCTTCGAGGTCGCGGTGGGCCTGCGCCGTGTCAGCGAGGGAGTAAGTGCCGCCAATGCGGACGTTGAGATTTCCCTGTCCGATCCAGGAGAACAAGCTCTCGGCGCGCCACATAAGCTCATCGCGGGTGAGGGTGTATTGGGCGAGCGACGGGCGGGTAACGAACAGGCCGCCTTTCTGGTTGAGGATCTGGAGGTCGAACGGCGGGACCTGGCCGCTGGAGCCGCCGAAGAGGACCATGTAGCCGCGCGTCCTGAGACAGTCCAGGCTGCCGTCAAATGTGGTCTTGCCGACGGAGTCGTAGACGACGTGGACGCCCTCGCCGCCGGTGATGCGGTTCGTCTCCTCCACGAAATCCTGCTCGGTGTACAGGATCACCTCGTCCGCCCCGGCTTCGCGCGCGAGAGCGGCCTTCTCCTCGGTCGAGACTGTGCCTATGACCCGCGCGCCCTTCATCTTCGCGATCTGGCACAGCAGGAGCCCAACGCCACCGGCGGCGGCGTGGACGAGGGCCGTCTGTCCCTCTTCGAGTGGATAGGTGCTGTGCGTCAGGTAGTGGGCCGTCATGCCCTGCAGCATGATCGCCGCCGCCACCCGTGCCTCTACGAGCGTTACGTTGAACGGCACGAGCTTCTCCGCCGGCACGACCGCGTACTCCGCATAAGAGCCCGGCGCCATCGCGAACGCTACGTAGTCTCCGACCGATAGATCCTCGACGCCTTCACCCACGGCGTCCACCTCGCCCGCTCCTTCGAGGCCCAGGGTGCGCGGCAGGTCGCCGGGATACACACCGGTGCGCTGGTAGACATCGATGAAGTTGACGCCGGAGGCCGCGAGCCGGACGCGCGCCTGGCCCGGACCGGGCTCCGGAACCTCCACGTCCTCGTAGCTGAGGACCTCCGGGCCGCCGAACTCGTTTATCCTGACCGCCTTCATGCTCCTACCCCCTGTGCTCGGGAACTTCCGCCTTTCAGAGGACCATTCTAGCGGGGATTACGCCTTCGGAGGGCGGGTGTGATGCCCACGGTCGGGCTCGCGGCTTTTATAGGTACATGTATAACGGTAGAATGCGGGCATGCAGGGAACGGTACTGGACAAGCGCTACACGTTGCTCGACCGGCTGGGTAGCGGAGGCATGGCCGAGGTCTACCTGGCCCACGACGAGGTTCTGGACCGCGACGTGGCGCTAAAGGCGCTCAGGGGGCAGTACGCCGAAGACGAGAGCTTCGTGGAGCGTTTCCGGCGCGAGGCGCGCAACGCGGCGTCTCTCTCGCACCCGAACATCGTGCAGGTCTATGATCAGGGGCGGGCTGAGAACGGCACTTATTACATGGCGATGGAGTACGTCCCCGGCGGGACCCTGAAGGACCGCATCGTGGAGCGCGGCGCGCTGGCGCCGGCCGAGGCTGCGGGTCTCGCGGCGCAGGTTGCCGACGCTCTCGCGGTCGCCCACGGCCGGGGCATAGTCCACCGGGACATAAAGCCGCAGAACGTGCTGATGACGCCCTCCGGGGAGACGAAGGTGGCGGACTTCGGCATCGCGCGCGCCGCGTCGGCGACGGTCATGACCCAGACCAACCTGGTCCTGGGAACTGCGGGCTACATGGCCCCGGAGCAGGCCTCCGGCGAGAAGGTGAGCCCCGCGACGGACCTGTACTCTCTCGGCGTCGTGTTGTACGAGATGCTCACCGGCGCGCTGCCCTACGAGGCGGATACGCCCATCGCGATAGCCATGCAGCACGTCAACGCGCCGCCCCGGCATCCGCGCGAGGCGAATCCGGAGGTTCCGGCGGAGTTGGACGCCATAGTCGTGCGGCTGCTCGCCAAGGACCCGAACGAGCGGTATACGAGCGCGTCGGAACTGGCCCGTGATCTGCGGAGCGTAGCGGCGGGGGGTGGGGCCGGAATCAGTGCGGCTGCGGCCACCGTGCAGGCGCCGCGGGCTGCGACGCGACAGCAGACGCGGGTCGCTCCTGCGCCGACCAGAGGTCCAGTTCGCCGACGCAGAGGTTTCCCTGTGCTGCTGGGGCTGCTTGCGCTGCTACTCTTGCTTGGCGGGATCGCGTGGGCGATGTACGGGGCCGGTAATTCCGGCGCCGGAGAGATCGGGGTCCCCGACGTGGTGGGGCTCGAAGAGGAGGCCGCGCGCCAGCAACTTGCCAACGCCGGACTCAAGGCGGAGGTCTCGAAGAAGGAAAGTTCCGCCGGTGATGAAGGCAAGGTGCTGGACCAGTCGGTATCGGCGGGAGAGAGTGTCAAGAAGGGCTCCACCGTGAGTCTGAGTGTGGGAGCGGGACCGTCGAGAATCGAGGTCCCGGATATCCCTTACGGTGCGACGCAGAATGAGGCGCGGGCTGATCTGGAGGACCTCGGACTAACGCTAGGCTCTACGAGCCAGACGCCCAGCGATCAGGTCCCGGCCGGCGGCGTCGTAGCCCAAGACCCCTTGCCGGGAGTCCAGGTAGAGCCGGGTACGGCTGTGAACATAACGCTCAGTTCAGGTCCTGCACCAGCCCCGGCTCCCGAGCCGACCGTCGCGACTCCTCAGCAGCAGGCCCCCACACAGCAGCCTTCCAACGGGCAGGGACCGTCGTCTTCTTCAGGGTCAGGCAACCAGAGCGGCCAGGATCTACCATCGGGGGATGATATCCAGAAACAGGTCGAAAAGCAGCTCAAGGACGCGGACGACTAGGAACAACTCGACAGGATCAACGTTAGGATGACGCCGGGACGCGCGGTTGCGGGTTCTCTACACTTAAAAGGGAGTTGAACATGGACCTGGCTTCGGGCGCGCAGATACTGTCTTCTTTCGCGGTTCTCCTGTTGGCGATCTTTGCTTTCTTCCAGGTGGCGGAGGCTCGTGCGGCGCGGATAGCCCAGGATAGCCCGCAGATCCTGGTAGACGTCAATTACAGCCAGCGGACCATGATCAACATCGTCGTCCGCAACATCGGGAGGGGCGCGGCTAGAGACATCAAGTTCCATTTCTCGGCGCCCATCGAGAGTTCCGGCGGTCAAATTATCTCCGACATGCCGTACTTCAAGGAGGGCATAGCGTTCCTCGCGCCGAACACCGAGATCGCCACCGTCTGGGACTCTTACGCATCCGCCGTTGAGGCGCTAAAAGAGAAGGGTCTGAGGCGCGGGATCACGGTGACCGCCCGGTACACGGATACGAGGGGTAAACCTTACTCCACGCAATGGACGCTCAACCCGCTGGTCCTCGAAGGCAGCGGATACGCCGACTACCGGGAGTTCGAGGACCAGGTACGAGCCCTGGAGAGGATCTCCCGCGATCTCGAAGGCATTAGAGAAGCTCTAAGCTCCCACAGAGCGCCACCGGAGCCGGCGAACCAGGATGGTGACCCGCCCCGGACGTAAGCCCCGGCGCTCCGAGGCGAGCGGGGAGCTTGCGAAGCCGCTTCTCTGCTATATTTGCGCCGAGGGTGAGGACTACGAGAAAGGGGTGGTTTGCTATAGCTACGGTTCGTGAGGTCGTCTTCGACCTCTTCCGCAGGCTCGGGATGACGACGATCTTCGGCAACCCCGGCTCCACCGAGTTGCCGTTCCTAAAAGACTTTCCGGACGACTTTCGCTACGTTCTGGCGCTGCAGGAGGCGTCGGCGCTCGGCATGGCCGAGGGGTTCGCGCAGGGGGCGGGCAACGCCGCGCTCGTCAACCTGCACACCGGGCCGGGGCTCGGCAACGCGATGGGCGCGATGGTTACGGCCTGGCACAACAAGACCCCGCTCGTCGTAACCGCCGGCCAGCAGGACCGCCGCCATATCGCGCTCGAACCTCTCCTGGCGGGGAAGCTGGTGGACCTCGCCAAACCTTACGTCAAGCGCAGCTTCGAGCCGGTCCGGGCCGAGGACGTGCCGGGTGAGATGCTGCGCGCCTACCACACCGCCATGATGCCGCCCCGAAGCCCGGTCTTCGTCTCCATCCCAATGGATGATTGGGACGCCGAGGCCGAGCCCCTAGAAGACCGCGCCGTTGTCTACCGCACGGCCCCGGACCCGGAGGCTCTGGCAGCACTGGCCGAGGTTATCGAGGGGGCGAACAATCCCGTAATGGTCGTCGGGGCTGGGGTGGAGCGGGCCGGAGCGTTCCACGACGCAGTGGCGCTCGCCGAGAAGCTGCGGGCGCCGGTGTGGCAGGATCCCATCTCCCCGTTCGCCAGCTTCCCGCAGGATCACCCGCTGTTCCAGGGACACCTGCCTCCCGCCCAGAAGCACCTCGCGGCCCGGCTCGACGACCACGACGCCGTTCTCGTCCTCGGGGCGCCGGTCTTCCTCTACTATCCATACGTCCCCGGACCCACGGTCCCCGATGGGACTCGGGTACTCCAGATCACCGAAGACCCCGAAGAAGCGACCCGCGCCGCCGCCGGTGACAGCCTCGTCGGGGACGTGGGAATCGCGATCCGCACGCTCACGGACCTCTTGCCGGAGGCCGACCGTCCCGCGCCGCCGCGCCGGGAACCCACCCCGGTCCCGGAAGCCTCGGACCCCATGACGGTTGCGTACGTGATGCACACCATCGCGGGGGCCGTGCCGGACGACGTGGCGGTCTTCGACGAGTCGGCGTCCAGCAAGATGACGCTGCACAAGCACGTCTTGCTAAAGAGCCCCGGTGGATACCACAGCTCGGCGGCCGGCGGGCTAGGGTTCTGCATGCCCGGCTCCGTCGGGTACAAGTTGGCCGTCCCGGAACGAACCGTGGTCTGCGTCATCGGCGACGGGTCGAGCATGTACTCGATACAGGCTCTGTGGAGCGCCGCCCGGTATGGGGTTCACGTCGTCTTCGTCGTCGTGAACAACTCCGGGTACTCGATCCTGAAGGGCTTCCGGGACGCCATCGGCGCGGGAGACAAGGTCCCCGGCCTCGACGTGCCGGACGTGGACTTCGTCTCCGTCGCAAAGGGTCTCGGCGTGAACGCAGAGAGGATAACGGACGCCGGAGACCTCGCCCCGGCCCTGAAGAGCGCCCTCGCTGCCGCCCGCCCGCACCTTTTGGAAGTGGTCGTTGACCCGGCCGTCCCCAAGCTACTCTCTTGAGACGCAGCGGCGCGATGCCGGACCTTGCGAAGGGGAGGTAACTGCAAATGGCCGACGTGTTCGTCGTCGGTTCGATCAACCAGGACTTCGTCCTGAAGGTCGAACGCCGCCCAGAGCCCGGAGAGACCGTTACGGACGCCGCCCTCTCCACCCACAACGGCGGTAAGGGCGCGAACCAGGCCGCCGCCGTGGCTCTTCTCGGAGCGTCGGTAGCATTTCTGGGCCGGGTCGGGGACGACGATCTCGGAGAACCGCTGCTGAACGCCCTTCGGGAGAAAGGCGTCGAGACAGCCTTTACGAAAGAGGCGTCGGACGCCCAGACCGGGGCCGCCTTCATAACGGTTACGCCGGACGGCGAGAACGCCATCGTGGTCGCCCCCGGCGCGAACCGCCGCCTCACCCCCGAAGACGTTGACGCCGCTGCTGATGGTATCCGGGAGGCCCGCGTGCTCGTCGCCCAGATGGAGATACCGGCGGAGTCCGTGCTGCGCGCCGCCGAGATTGCCGACGCGGCTGAGACTCGCGTCGTCTTGAACCTCGCCCCGCCGCGCGACGTACCGACCGCGCTCCTAGAGAGGCTTAACCCGCTGGTCGTGAACGAACACGAGGCCGCTTTCCTGCTCGGCCGTAAGGTCGAGGGCGAGGAAGGCGCTCGGTCGGTCGCGCAGGGCCTCCTCGCCCTGGGACCACGCTCCCTCGTCATAACCCTCGGCGCGGAGGGCGCTCTCGTCGCGGACGGAGAGACTGTTACGCGCGTCCCGGCGCCGCAAGTCGAGGTGGTGGATACGACCGGCGCGGGAGATGCCTTCGTCGGGGCGCTGGCCGCGCGGCTGGCGCTCGGCGACCCGCTCCCGGACGCCGTGGCATACGCGGCGCGAGCCGGGGCCGCCGCCGTGACCAAAGAAGGGGCGCAGGGCGCGCTGCCCACGCCCGAGATAGTCGCGGCGCTGTAAGGCGGCGCTCCGTAAGCAATCGTCAGGCCGGTACGCCGCCACAACTACAATCTTGTCAACAACTCTCGTGCCGCAACAGCATTAAGTACATATTGCACAAACTCTCGTACACGTCTAGGATAGAGGCGTTAAAGGTGGGTTAATCGAGTATGGATCGAAGGAGAGGCTAATGGCTCAAGCAAGCACCGCTGGTGGACAATCCACGGGTTCAAGTCTGCGGGTGAGAGTACAGAAGTTCGGTAGTTTCCTGAGCGGCATGGTCATGCCAAACATCGGCGCGTTCATCGCGTGGGGTTTGATCACGGCCCTGTTCATCCCGGATGGATGGCTCCCGAACGAGACGTTGGCCCAGCTCGTGGAGCCCATGATCCTCTACCTGCTGCCGCTCTTGATCGGCTACACCGGCGGCCGGATCGTCTATGACGTGCGCGGCGGTGTCGTCGGCGCCGTCGCCACGATGGGCGTCATAGTCGGTAGCGACATTCCGATGCTCCTCGGCGCGCTCATCATGGGTCCGCTCGGCGGGTACGTGATCATGAAGTTCGACGACCTCGTGCAGCACAGGGTCCGCCAGGGCTTCGAGATGCTGGTGAATACCTTCTCCGCCGGTATCCTGGGCGGTATTCTCGCCATCATCGGCGTCCTCGGCGCCGGTCCTCTCATCACCTCCATAAGCGGCGCTCTCGGGGCCGGCGTCAACGCCATCGTGAGCCTCGGTCTTCTGCCCCTGGTGAGCCTCATTGTCGAGCCGGCGAAGATACTGTTCCTGAACAACGCGATCAACCACGGCATCCTCGCCCCGCTCGCCATCGAGCAGGCCAGGGACGCCGGCAAGTCCATCCTCTTCATGGTCGAGACGAATCCGGGACCGGGGCTCGGCATACTGCTGGCGTACACCTTCTTCGGACGCGGACTCTCCCGTAGCTCCGCACCGGGCGCCGCGATCATCCAGTTCTTCGGCGGTATCCACGAGATCTACTTCCCCTACGTCCTGATGAAGCCGTTTCTGGTGGTGGCGGCCATCGCCGGCGGGGCGAGCGGCCTCTTTACCGGCGTGCTCTTCAATGCCGGGCTCGTCTCGACTCCCGCGCCGGGCAGCATCTTCGCCTACCTGGCGCTGACCCCGCGCGGCGGCTTTATCGGGGTGATCTCGGCCGTACTCGTCGCGACCGTCGTGTCCTTCCTCGTGGCTTCCGTCATACTCCGACGCTCGCCCGTCGGTGACGAGTCAGACGAAAACCTGACGAAGGCCACGGAGAGCATGCAGACGATGAAGGGCAAGAAGAGCAGCGTGGCCGGAACGTTGGCCGGCGCGTCCCGCACCAACGGCCAGAGCGAAGACGCCGAGAAGATAGCTCACGCGAAGTCCATCGTGTTCGCCTGCGACGCGGGGATGGGCTCCAGCGCTATGGGCGCCTCGCTGCTCAAGAACAAGGTCAAGAAGGCCGGACTGGACGACGTCTCCGTGACCAACGCCTCCATCAGCAACCTCACGGACGAGCCGGACATCGTCATCACCCACAAGGATCTGACCGACCGCGCGCGGGCGAAGGCGCCGAACGCGGCCCACGTCTCAGTTGACAACTTCCTCGGCAGCCCGAAATACGACGAGATCGTCGAGCAACTTCAGCAGGGCAGGGAGAACGGCTCGGCCACCGGCGCGGATGCCGGTTCTGCCGCTGGTGCTGCTGGCGTCACCGCTGGCGCGGGCAATGGCGCGACCAACGGCGCGTTCGACTACTCGGCGGTAGAGAAGATCATCTTCGCCTGCGACGCGGGGATGGGCTCCAGCGCAATGGGCGCGTCGCTTTTGAGGAAGAAGGCGAAGGAGGCCGGGTTGTCGGGGATCGAGATAAAGAACGCCTCGATCAACCAGATCCCGGACGACGCCGACGTGATCATCACTCACAAGGATCTGACCAACCGCGCGGAGGACCGTATGCCGGAGGCCCACCACATCTCGGTGGACAACTTCCTCGACAGCCCGAAGTACGACGAGCTTATCGACGAGATAGCGTCTGCGCGAGTCTAGCGGGTTCAGGGCGGGGCATGGCGCAATGGGACTCTCGGATCGAGAGATGCTGCTCATCGAGATCCTGTTGCGCCACCCCGAAGGACTGACGGCCGAGGGCATCGCCGACCGGCTCGGTGTGAGCGCCCGTACCGTACATCGCGACCTGCAACCCGCCGCTGACTTCCTCGATTCGCACGGACTGACGCTCTTGAGGCAGGCGGGGAGGGGCGTGAGTGTCGAAGGCGCGCCCACGTCGAGAGAACGGGCGCTCGACGCCCTTCACTCGATGGGCTCTGCGGGACACGCGCCGGAGGAGCGGCGGCTATCTCTGCTCCGTATCCTGCTCGCTGCCGGACGACCCATCAAGCTGCGGGCTCTCGCGAGCGGACTAAAGGTCGCGGTCGGGACGGTGAGCCGGGATCTCGACGAGATAGAGGAGTGGCTCTCGGAGTTCCGGCTCTCGCTGCTGCGGAAGCGTGGCTACGGAGTCGAGGTCGTCGGAACGGAGAGCGACCGCCGTCAGGCGATGAGCCGCTTGATCTTCCAGAGCCTGGATGAGACGGAGTTACTCCTCCGTCCGAGGGAGTCTGGTGAGCAGGCCGGGGCTCCATACTCCGAGCGCGACACGAGCCGTCTGGCGGACCAGTTGATGGGCATGATCGACGAGGGGCGGCTCCGGCGGGTGGAAACCCTGACCGAGAACATGGTCGCCAACCTGCCGTATTCCATAGCCGACGGCGCTTTCGTCGGCTTGAGCGTACACGTCGCGCTGATGGTCGAGCGGCGTTTGCAGGGCGGAGAAATCTCTCTGGGCGATGAGATCCTTCAGAGGCTTCGGAGTACGGAGGAGTACGGGTACGCCCGCGGGCTCGCCGCGGATATCGAAAAAGAGTTTGGCATAAGTGTCCCGGACGAGGAGATCGGATACCTGACCATGCACCTGCGCGGTACGAAACTCCGGGAGGACGACGCGCTGCGGGGTTACTTCGAGACCTCGGACCTGCAGGTGGCCTCGCAGGTGAAGGCCCTGATCCGCTACGTCGAAGAACAGACCGGCATCTCTCTAGCCGGCGATAGCTCCCTGTACACCGGTCTCCTGGCACACCTGGAGAGAGCCATCTACCGGCTACGGGAGAACATGAAGATTCACAACCCGCTCCTCGACGACGTGAAACAAGACTATCCGGCGCTCTTCGATCTCGTCAGCCAGGCGATGGAGCGGGTCTTCGTGCAGGAGAACATCCCGGAGGAGGAGGTCGGGTTCGTCGCGATGCACTTCGGGGCGGCCCTCGACCGCGGCCAGGGTAACTTCCCCCGACGCGTCCTCGTTATCTGCTCCAGCGGCATCGCCACGACCAAGATACTCGCCTCCCGGCTGGAGAAGGCTTTCCCCCAGATCCAGACGATAATAAACTCCTCACTCTTCGAGCTCGAAGACGTGAACCCGAGCGATTACGACCTGGTGGTGTCGACGATCCCGCTGCCGGTCCCGGATGGAACCTACGTCCAGGTCCGGCCGTTTCTCTCCGAGGACGAGGTGGAGCGGATACGGGACCACCTCCGGGAGAAGAACCTGACCGAGCGCCTGGCGAACCGGGCGGCCTTCGAGTCTCTGGAGGTCTTCGGCGGCGGGCAGGCGAAGTTCCACCAGATGGCCGAGGTGACGCAGGTCATAGCCGAGCTCGTGGATGACGCGTACCTCGCGCACCACGAAGCTGGCGGCTCCCTGACTGAGGCCGTCCGGCTGATGTGTCGCTCGCTCGCTGGCAAAGGGCTCGTCTCCGAGCCCCGGAACCTGGAACGAAGCCTGCTCTCGCGCATGGAGCTCGGCGGTATCGGCATTCCGGGGACCGCTCTGGCTCTGTTCCACGCCCGCGACGCCGCTGCTACCCGGCCCTCTTTTTCCGTCCACGACTTCGACGAGGCTCTGGAACTGGAGGGACTCGACGGCGCGATGATGCGGGTGCGCCGCAGCCTGTTGATGGTAGCGCCGCTGGCGCTCTCTCCGGTGGCGCTGGAGGCCATCAGCGAGATCTCGGTGGCGATGGTTGAGCAGCCGCTCGAACGCGAGGTCTTCGAGAACGGTTCGGAGGCCCGGATCGTCGATGTCCTCCAGAGCATCTTCGCCCGATTTCTGCACAACAAACTCTCTTGAAAGGAGATCGAAAATGTCCGAGATACTGACGCCGGCGACCATCGAACTGGGGGCGCGCCTGGATTCCCAAGAAGAAGCGATCCGTCGTGCGGGCAAGTTGCTGGTCGATAACGGCAACGTGGACGAGCGTTACATTGACTCGATGTTCGAGCGGGAGGAATCTGTCTCGACGTTCATGGGCAACGCCGTCGCCATCCCCCACGGCACGAACGACTCCAAACAGTGGGTGGAGAAGTCCGGGCTCTCGGTCATCACCGTCCCCGACGGCGTGGAGTACGGCGACGGCGACATAGCCATGCTCGTTATCGGCATCGCCGGTAAGGGTGATGAGCACCTGGAGATGCTCTCCAAGATCGCCATCGTCTGCTCCGAGGAGGAGAACGTCGTGAAGATCGTGCAGTCACAGTCGAAGGAGGAACTGCTGGCGTTCTTCGATGAGGTGATCTGAATGCAGAGCGTCCATTTCGGCGCCGGAAACATCGGCCGCGGGTTTATCGGACAGCTACTGCACGAGTCGGGCTACGAGATCAGCTTCGTGGACGTCCAGGCGGATATAGTGGACGCCCTGAAGACTGAAGGCCGCTACGAGGTCATCATGGCGGACGAGGGCGAGGAGAGGATCTCCGTGGATCGGGTTACGGCGTTTCACTCCGTGGACGAGGCGGACGAGATCGTCCGGCAGCTCGCGGCGGCGGATCTCATCACCACGGCGGTCGGGCCGCCGGTACTGCCCATCCTCGCTCCGGCCATAGCGAAGGGGCTTGTGGAGCGCGCGCGCAGTGGTGGCGCGCCGGTCAACGTGATCGCCTGCGAGAACATGATCGGGGGTAGCGAGTCACTACAGAGATCCGTGATGGAGCACGTTCCCGGCGAGGATGCCGTGGCCGTCGCCGAGGTAGCCGGTTTCCCGAACGCGGCGGTCGATAGAATCGTACCGGAGCAGTCCACCGAGGGGATAGACGTGCTGGTCGAGCCGTTCTTCGAGTGGGTCGTGGACGCCTCGCAGATAAAAGGCTCACGCCCGAACGTTCACGGCATCACCTACGTCGAGAGCCTGGCGCCATACATAGACCGCAAACTTCTGACCGTCAACACGGGACACGCCGCCGTCGCCTACCTCGGGTATGCGCGTGGGCGGCAGACCATCTCGGACGCTCTCGAAGACGAAGTCGTTCTAGAGGAAGTGACTGGCGCTTTGGAGGAGACGGGGCGTCTGATGGTGGAGGAGCATGGCTTCAACGAGGAAGAGCACCGCAAGTACCGGGAGAAGACACTCGACCGATTCTGCAACCCGCGCATCACGGATGCGGTAACACGGGTCGCCCGCACGCCAATTCGCAAGCTCGGCCGCAACGAGCGGCTCGTCTCGCCCGCCCTGCGGCTGCTGGATCGGGGACATGTCCCGGTCCACCTCGCAACGGTCATCGCGGCTGTCCTGCGCTACGATGACACGGGTGACGAGCAGGCGCGGGAGTTGCAGGAGACCATCCGGGCCATGGGGGAGAGGTCGACGCTCGCCCAATATGCTGGTATCGAACAAGACCATGCCCTAGTGGACCTCGTGTCCGAACGACTTGAGCGGCCCCTACAGAAGGACCGCACAACGTCAGCCAGCAACAAGAGAGGCGAATAGCGATCAGAGGGGTGCAGGCTCCGCGCCTCGGTTAGAATTACAGGAGAAGCGCCGCCCAGTGGGGGCGGAGGTTGCGCCGCCGGATTTCGCGGGGGCGGGAAAGGGATGTTGCCATGGCGAACGAAGTGTTTGTGTACGAGTTCTCCGAGGGCTCCAGGGAGACGAAGGAGCTCTTGGGAGGAAAGGGAGCAGGGTTGGCGGCGATGAGCGACCTCGGGCTCCCGGTACCGCCGGGCTTCACCATCACCACCGAGGCCTGCCGGGCCTACATGCGGGAGGGAGACCTTCCGGCGGGCCTGGCGAAGCAGGTCGATGAGTGTCTCGCCGATCTCGAAAAGTCCACCGGCAAACGCTTGGGAGACCCGGAGAACCCGTTGCTCGTCTCCGTGCGTAGCGGGGCGGCGGTCTCGATGCCGGGCATGATGGATACGGTGCTCAACCTGGGATTGGGCGACGCCGCGGTGGACGGGTTCGCGCGGAAGACCGGAAACGGGCGCTTCGCCCACGACTCCTACCGGCGTTTCATCCAGATGTTTGGCGAGGTGGTCCTCAAGGTGGATCAGGAGAAGTTCGAAGGGGCCCTTGAAGACCTAAAGGAAGAGCGCGGCGTACAGGACGACACGCAGCTCTCAGAAGACGACTTGAAGGCTCTGATCTCTACCTACAAGCGTATAGTCGAGGACGAGACCGGAGGCGCATTCCCGGAGGACCCAAGGGAGCAACTCGACCTCGCCATCCGGGCCGTCTTCGACTCCTGGAATACCCCTCGCGCAGTCACCTACCGCAAGGAGTTCGGCCTGTCAGACGATCTCGGTACCGCCGTAACGGTTCAGGCGATGGTCTTCGGCAACATGGGCGATGACTCGGCAACGGGGGTCGTATTTACGCGCGACCCGTCCACTGGCGAGCAGGGTCTCTTCGGAGAGTTTCTGCTGAACGCCCAGGGTGAGGACGTTGTGGCCGGCATCCGCACTCCCCGGCCCATCGCCGAGATGCAAGAGGTGTTGCCCCACGCCTTCGAGCAACTCCTCGAAACCATGCAGCGGCTGGAGAATGAATACCGCGACATGCAGGACATAGAGTTCACCGTTGAGCGGGACAAGCTGTTCATGCTCCAGACGCGCAGCGGCAAGCGGACGGCCGTCGCGGCGCTCAAGATAGCCCGCGAGATGGCGGACGAAGGCATCATCAGCCGCGAGGAGGCCGTAATGCGGGTCGAGCCGCGCCAACTGAACCAGGTGCTCCACCCGTACATAGATCCCGAGGCGGACC
>CALMWA010000463.1 GCA_937873125.1 uncultured Actinomycetes bacterium
ACCCGCTCCGTCACCTCGGCCATCGCCGCCAGCAGCGTCCAGCACTCGAAATGTTTGCCCTCCGGCTCACCGTAGAGCGGATAGAAGTGATCCCAGTTGAAGAGCGTGTCCGCCCCCATCTCCTCGACTCTCAGCCACGCGTCGCGCATCTGACCATACTCCGCGTGCTGCGGCTGAATCTGCGCCCCGACCCTTACCGTCACTCTCCGCCTCCTCGTCTGGAACCCGACCCCGGCATTATATGCGCCCGCAAAGAACTTCGAGCCGGCAAGGCGGGCGGTGAAGTATTGATCGTCATTGTGTGCTTGAGCACGTAAATGTCACGAACCGTAAGAAACGTCCCGTAATGGTAGCGAACGGAAGTGGGATAAGTATTCCATATTACGACATATCCGCTATACTAGATGTTCTACATTGTAAATAACTTTATAAGGGGAATGGGGTAGCGTTATTATTCCTGGTCATATGTCTGGGGTGTTGGCATGAACAGTATGGGGTTCTTCGAGTATCTGGCTTCCCGCTGGGACGATCTCCTGGAGCTATCCATCGAACACGCGCAGGTCGTACTGGTGTCGTTACTCATTGCTACCGTGATCGGGGTCTCGCTCGGGGTTCTTACTTACCGGCGGCCGGCTGCCGCGCAGGTGGTGCTGGCTATCGCCTCGACGATACTGACGATCCCGTCGTTCGCATTGTTCGGGCTCTTGATCCCGCTGCTCGGCCTCGGATACAAGCCGACGGTCGTCGCGCTCTCGGCCTACGCGCTGCTGTCCATATTGCGAAATACGATCACGGGCCTGCGGTCGGTGGACCCGGCTATCACGGAGTCGGCGAAGGGTATGGGGCTGAGTAACTTGCAGCAGCTCGTGCGGATAGAGTTACCACTGGCCTGGCCGGTGATAATCGCCGGCATCCGGGTCTCGGCGCTGCTCATTCTCGGTATCGCGGCCATCGCGGCCTACGTGAACGGGCCGGGACTGGGCGGGGACATCTTCTCCGGTCTCAGCCGCATCGGCGGCGCGAACTCGCTCAACCTGGTATTGGGAGGATTCCTGGGGATCATCGTGCTCGCGCTGGTATTCGAGGCGCTCTTCGCGGTGCTCGGCAGGCTCACTACATCGAAGGGGCTAAATTGACGGACGGCATGAGAGAACGGGACAACGGCCACAGAGAGACCATGATCCGCCTGGAGAACCTCTCCAAGACCTTTCCGGGACAACACGAGCCGGCGGTAGACGACCTCACGATGGAGATATACGCGGGCGAGATCGTCGTCCTCGTGGGGCCATCCGGTTGCGGCAAGACCACGACGATGAAGATGATCAACCGCATCATCGAGCCCACGGGCGGCAGGATCTACATCGAGGGCGAGGACGTGACTACGGCCGACCCGGACAAGCTCCGGCGCCGCATCGGTTACGTCATCCAGCAGATAGGCCTCTTCCCGCACATGACCATCGCGGACAACATCGCCACGGTGCCGAGGATGCTCGGCTGGGACAAGAAGCGTATCTCGGACCGGATAGACGAGCTTCTGGAGACGGTTCATATAAGCAAGTCCTACCGCGACCGCTACCCGAAGCAGCTCTCCGGCGGGCAGCGGCAGAGGATCGGGGTGGCGCGGGCGATGGCGGCGGACCCCCCGATCATGCTCATGGACGAGCCGTTCGGCGCGGTGGACCCGATCACGCGCGAGAGGCTTCAGGACGAGTTCATCCGGCTGCAGCAGGACATACAGAAGACCATCGTCTTCGTCACCCACGACATTGACGAGGCCATAAAGATGGGCGACCGAATAGCCATCCTACGCGAGCAGTCCAAGATCGCCCAGTACGACACGCCGGAGCGTATCCTCACGGACCCCGCCGACGAATACGTCGAGGACTTCATCGGCTCCGGCGCGTCGCTGAAACGTCTCAGCCTGAGCCGGGTGCAGGACATACAGACGAGCGATTGGCCTGTCGCCGGCCTCAACGACAGCCATGACGGGGTTCGGGATAAGATGCAGCGGTCCGGCAAGGAGTACGTTCTGCTGTTGGACGACCAGCGCAAGCCCAAGCGGTGGGTAAGCATGGCCGACATCGAGCACAACGGCATACCGCTCTCGGAGGCGGGCTGGCCAGCGGTCGCAATCGTGGAGGGGAGATCCAGCCTCTACGACACGCTGGACACCATGATCACCTCCTACAAGGGCTCGGCTATCGTCGTGGACGACGCCGGGCGCTACCAGGGCGTCGTGGACTTCGACGCCGTCCTCCAGGCAATAGAGTCCATGAGACCCGCTCAGCACCGAGATGGGCGAGCCGTCCCCGAGGGCGCATGAGAAGCGCCGAGGAGACCAGGGATACGACACTCGCCGAGGAGAGCTGGGAATCTCCCCAAACGCCGGAGACCGGCGGTCCGTCGTCTGGAGCGCGCAAGGGTTCCCTGCTGGCGAGTAAGCTCGTCCGGTACCTGACGATGCCGTTAATCCTCGCGGCCGTGTGCGTGGGGCTTTATTTGTGGGTGGGGAGTCTGGAGCTCGACAGCATCGAGCAGCGCTCGCTCAACCGCGAGGTCATCACCGAGAAGGTGATCCGGCACCTGGAGATCACCGCCGTCGCCACCCTGGTGGTAGTGTTGCTGGCGGTGACGGCGGGGGTGATACTGACCCGGCCCGTAATGCGGAAGGTCGCGCCCTACATAGCGGCCGTGGCGAGCACCGGGCAGGGCGTGCCGGCCATCGGCGTGCTCGTCCTGAGCGCCATACTGCTGGACCAATTCGGCTTCAAGGCTGCAGTGGCGGCGCTCGTTATCTACGCCTTCCTGCCGGTGTTGCGTAACACGATGGTCGGGATACGGCAGGTGGACCCCTCGGTCATCGAGTCGGGGCGGGGTATGGGGATGACCAAGACGGCGGTGCTGTTTCAAATAGAACTACCGCTCGCCGTTCCGATCATGCTCGCCGGCATCAGGACCGCGCTCATCATCGTGGTCGGCACGGCGACGCTGGCGACGTTCATCAACGCCGGCGGCATGGGAGACATCATCAACACCGGCATCAAGACCAGCCGGGAGCCGATCCTGATCACGGGCTCCCTGCTAACCGCCGTGCTCGCCCTGGGCATCGACTACCTGGCCGGGATCGCCGAGGATGTCTTGAAGCCGAGGGGTTTGTGAGCGCGAGCGGTTCGCTTTATGGTTCGCAAGAGTAAGCCTTGTACGGAAACCGAAAGGGGAGAGATAGTGAGTAGAGCGATGTTGCGGATGGTGGGGCTTCTGACGGTGCTGGCGATAGTCGCCGCAGGCTGCGGTGGTGGAAGCGGCGGAGGTGGTGGGGCCAGCGGCGACGTAGACCTCTCGGACGCGGACTTCACCGTCGGCTCTAAGGATTTCACCGAGCAGTTGATTCTGGGACAGATCACACTGCAGGCACTGGAGAACGCCGGGGCGAACGTCGAGGATCAGATCGGTCTGGCCGGCACGGACGCCACCCGGCAGGCGCTCATCAGCGGCGACATCGACATGTACTGGGAGTACACGGGGACCATCTGGATCAGCCACCTCAAGCACACCAAACCTATCCCCGACAGCGTGAAGCAGTACGAAGCCGCCGCCAAGGAAGACCTGAAGGAGAACAAGCTCAAGCTGCTGGAGCGCGCGCCGTTCAACAATACCTACGCACTCGCCATCCGCAAGGAGGCCTACGACAAGGTCGGCGTCGAGAAGCTCTCCGACCTCAAGGCGCTGGCGAAGGACAACCCCGATGAGGCCACGGTCTGCGTCGAGAGCGAGTTCAACTCCCGCGACGACGGCCTGCCCGGTCTGGAGAAGACCTACGGATTCAAGTTCCCGAAAGACAACGTCTCGCTCTTCGACACCGGTGTGGTCTACCAGCGCACGGACAAGGGAGACCCCTGCAACTTCGGAGAGGTGTTCACCACTGACGGACGCATCTCGGCTCTCGGCCTCAAGCTCATCGAAGACGATAAGAGCTTCTTCCCGATCTACAACCCCGCCCTCGAAGTCCGCAAGGAAACCTACGACGAGTACGGCAAGCAGCTCGACGAGATATTCACTCCGATAGCGAAAAAGCTGGATACCAAGACGATGACGGAGATGAATGCTCAGGTGGACGTTGAGGGCGCGCTCCCCGAAGACGTCGCAGAAGACTGGCTATCCAAGAATGGCTTTGTAGAGTAGACAACCGCATCCCGAATTCCGGGATTCTTGGGTAAACCGAGGCGCCCCGCGAGAAGTCAAGAATGACTCTCCCGCCGGGCGCCTCGTCGTTGACGGACTTCTCTGTATTCGGCATCTAACATCCATACAGTAGTAAGATGCGACCGATATGGTAGTAAATGATCCGCAGGAACAAGCTACGACCCGCGATGCCGGAGGAGATGTTCGGGCGCTGGCCTTCGA
>CALMWA010000464.1 GCA_937873125.1 uncultured Actinomycetes bacterium
TCGGTCCCCGGCTCGGAGCCCCTCGACACGCCCGCCGCCTCGCGGACCTCCGTGGCCGTAAACGCTTGCGTAGCCTCGGGGTCGTTCTCTGCTACGGGCTCGACGTGGTCGTCCGTCCGATCATCTTCCTGCCCGACGGCCTCCATTGACGCGCTCTCCGCCTCATCACTCTCGCGCTCAGAGGTCTCGCCTGCCGCAGGTGCGTAGGCCGCGCCGTGCTGAGTCTCGCCCTCGTTGGCGTGGGCCTCGCGGGCGACGGCGACGGATTCGGTATCGAGACGCTCGCGCAGGGAGGCTTCGATCTCTTTGGCCGTAGCCACATCGGCGTTGTCCATCACGGCGAGATAGCTCTGGAGCAGATGCCGGAAGTCCGAGGCGAAGGTCTGCTTCGCCGTCCTCAGAGCCTCGTAGGATTCCTGCACGCGCTCCACGCGTCCAGACGAGTCAGCCAGCATCTGGTGCGCGCGGTTCTGGGCCTCCTTCACGGTAAGCTCGGCCTCGCGCTTCGCGCTCTCTCGGAGGGTCTCCGCCTCCCGGTTCGCGCTCTTTCGCAGGTCGTCCGCCGCCTGCTCCGCGTGGACGAGCGCCGAGCGGATCGAACCTTCCAGGTCCTCGAACTGCTGCAGACGCTCGCGCAGGTTCTGAATCTCATCTCGCATCCGCACGTTGTCCGTATAAGTCCGCTCGAACTCGTCGGCTACCGTATCCAGGAAGTCGTCTACCCCGTTCTGGTCGTAGCCGCGAAAGCTGCTGTTGAACTCTTTGCGTCGTATGTCGATTGGCTTAATCGCCACGATGAATCACCCCACTACTGGTCGTAGAAACTGGTCGATGATAGTGCCTAGCAAACTGCTCGCTATGGACAGCGCGAACAACGCGATTATAGGTGAAAGGTCGAGAGAGAACCCACCTAAACGCACTGGCGGGATGCGGCTACGGATGGGCAGCATTATCGGATCAACGATGTTCTTGACGGCGTCGTAGATCGCCTGGAAGACCGGGTTGGACGGGTAGGACGGAAACCAGCCGATCAGGATCCAGGCCAGTATCAGCCCGAGCAGTATGTAATACCCGTAGTTGACCACCCCGAGCAACAGATCCGAGATACTGAAGCCAAACTCCTGCAATAGAGCTATCACTATTTACCCAACCCTCTCGACTGCTCGGCGGCCGCGTTGACGCCGTCGTAGATCGCCCCGACGAACCCGGCCTTCTCCATCGCGACGAAAGCCGCCGCGGTCGTTCCGCCCGGCGTCATCACTTCATCGCGGACCTGATGCGCGCTGCGCTCCTTGAGCAGTACGGCCGTCCCCTCTATCGTCCCGACGACGAGCCTGCGGGCCACGTCGCGCGGGATGCCCTCCCGTACACCGGCCTGTATCAGCGCATCGGCGAACAGCGCCACATACGCCGGCCCCGAACCGTGCAACGCGGTCGCCGCGTCAAATAAGCGTTCCGGCAATTCCATTACGTCTCCGACGTGGCCGAATATCTCCAATACCATCGGCACCGACGCACGCCCGGCCTCATTCGCCGTCACCACGGCCGATCCCAACCCGACGGAGGCGCAGACGTTCGGCATCACGCGCAGTACCGCCGTTCCGAGAGGCAGGTTCTCGGAGATCGTGGCGATAGAGACGCCCGCCGCGACGCTCGCCACGGCCTTGCCCGAGCCGTTGAAGGCCGGCGATACCTGGGCCATGACCGTCGCCACGTCCCACGGCTTCACCGCCACCACCAGCAGGTCACTCTGCTCTGCGAGTTCGAGGTTGGAGGAGGTGGTCCGCATGCCGTACTTCTTGGCGTAGGGCGCGAGTTGCTCTGCGTGAACGTCGCTCACCCCGAGGTCGTAATCGCCCGATTCGGCGAGCCTCGTGAGCAGTGAGCCCCCGATCTTGCCCGCCCCGATTATCCCTACCTTCTTCAAACTCCCCTAATGCCTCTCAAAGTTAGAGCTGATTAAAGAACGCCCGCTCGGCCAGGCGCTTGCGCTCTTCGGCGCTCACCTCCACGTTGCGGGGGGTCAGAAGAAACACCCGGTTGGCGACGGTCTGGATGTTACCGTCCAGCGCGTACGTCAGCCCGGCGCAGAAATCCACCATCCGGCGGCTCAGATCGCCGTCCACGTTCTGGAGGTTCAGGATCACCGGCTGCTGCCGCTTGAACCTGTCGGCAAGCGCCTGCGCGTCGTTGAAGCTCGAAGGCTCCAGCACGCTCACCCGCGCTGGCGCGGGGCTGTGGTCCGGAACGGCCCGCAGGTGCGAGGACTGCTGGCTTTGGCTACCGTACTTGTCCCGGCTCGGCCCCTCGCTACCGAAGAGATCCCCCAGAGAAGTTCCGAAAGCCGACGAGCGCTCCGCCCGCCCCAGGCGCCGAACGGCCGGACCAGGCTCCGCGTCGCGCGAACCATTGGAGTAGGCGCCGTAGCGGCCCGTCTCCTCTTCCTCTTCCTCGTAATAATCGTCGTCTTCAACGCCGAAACCGAACCAGGCCGCGACCCGATCTAGCTGATCTCTAACTCCCATCCTGCCTCCTCACGGGCCATCCTCCTCGATAATCGTTCGCCCGATCCGTACTAAGGTCGCCCCCTCTTCAACCGCAACCACATAGTCGCCGCTCATTCCCATTGAGAGTTCCGAAAGGTCGAAATGCGGAGCCCAATCGGCCTTTAGCCTATCACGTATCGTCCTGAGTTTTGAGAAAACATAACGCACATCCTCCGGGTCTTCAACCAGCGGCGCGATGGTCATGAATCCCCTTACCCGAACCTTTCCCACAGGGTCTGCCGCCGCTCGCAGCAGACCCTCGATCTCGTCCTCCAGAACCCCATACTTGGATTCTTCTCCGCTAACGTTTACCTGTATGAGTACGTCCACACCATCTTGCGGCGCCCGCCGGGCCAGCTCCTCGATCAACCGCGCGGAGTCAACGGAGTGTATGAGGTCCACCCGCCCAACGACATCTCTCGCCTTCCGCCGCTGCAAGTGCCCGATAAAGTGCCACTCGAAAGCGTCCCCGAAAGTCTCCTGCTTTCGGATCAAATCCTCCGAGCGATTTTCGCCCAACAAGTCTATTCCGGCCTCAACGAGCATCGCTATCTGCTCCGGCTCATAGTACTTGCTGGCGATGAGGATTCGCGCCTCGTCCGGGCCTCGTCCGCTGCGCTCCAACGCCTCCGCCACCCGCTCGCGCACGATAGCGACCCTTTCCCTCACCCGCTCCGCCGAGACCCGCGTCTTCAAGACGTTCTCCGTGCTACCGCCGCCAGATTCCTGCCGGTCCGCGGTCCCTCCTTGCGGTGTGAGTAGAAGAGGTCTCCACGGCAACCCGTGCAGAGATTTAGGTCAGAGACCTCCTCGACGCCCGCGCGACGCAAATCCTCCCGGATTGCTGCCGGCAGAGACAGGTTCCGCCCCGCGACTACTTCCTCCCCAAACTCGGCGGCAAATTTTTCGGCCAACTCCTCCGATACCTCGTAGCAACACTCTCGGATACACGGCCCTATATATGCGCGTGTCGCCGGTTCTCTCATCTCGCCGACAGCCTTGCCGGAGATTCCGCCCAGCGTTCCGCGCCAGCCGGAGTGAACCATCCCCACTCCTCGCTCCCCGACGAGCGCCACTGGTACGCAGTCGGCGACGGCGACGACAAGAGAGAACCCCTTGCGATCTGTCAGGAGCGCGTCCGCTGCTCCGGCGAACCCCGGCTCCGAGACTCGGACCACGTCCGCACCGGCTACCTGGCGGACCCAGGCGCTCTCCTGGCCACCCATCGCGGCCCTCGTCCGCGACAGGTTCTCGACAACCGCCGCCTCCCCGTCACCGGCTTTTGTAGAGACGTTCAGGCTGTCGAAGGGCGACTCGGAGACGCCGCCGCCGCGAGCCGAACCGCCAGCAACATCATGCCGGGTGGGGTTGGCGCCGCGATGGCGCCGTTCCTGGCGCGGCGCGAGGCCGGCATCTTTGTGCTGTGCAAGACCTCGAACCCGGGCGCGGACGAGCTGCAAGCGCTGACGTTGGGCGCCGGCGCGGCCAACCGCCTTCAGCGTGGCGGGGATCTCCATGTCGTGCATCTTGAACGAGCGCAGCAGGATCGCATCCGGATGCTGGATCTCGGAGGCGATCTCGTAACGGTCGCGCGGCAGGCGTTCGAGGCCGCAGACGGAGATATTGTTCAGCGTGAGAATCTTGTACATGCAGTTAGACCA
>CALMWA010000465.1 GCA_937873125.1 uncultured Actinomycetes bacterium
CGCCGCCTCCGCCGTTGCTCGGTGCGTTCGCGGGATCGGAGGGTTTACCGCCGTCCGGTTGGTTCACGGTCCCCACGCTTCCGCCGCTGCTGTCGAGGAGCGACGGCAGGGCGATGGCGACGACCAGGGCGAGGATGCCTAGAAGAGCGAGGATGGCGAGGAGCGGCCGGAACCTGCTCCGGCTTCCCGCCGCGCGTCCCCCGTTGCGTGAGGCTGCGGCCTGCGTCGCTGCCTGGGGAGCCTCGCGCGTAGGCTCCGGCGGTGGTGGAGCGGCGTAGAGCCGGGTATCTACCGGCGCTTCGTCCAACGCTGCGAGCCGAGATTGGACCTGCTCAGCCGAGGGGCGGTCGTCGGGGTTCTTGGCGAGGCAGGTCAGGATCAGGGCCTCCATCGGCGCGCCGATGGCGCTGTTCAGCTCTGTTGGCAAGGGCGGCGGCTTGTTGACGTGCTGGCTGGCTACCGAGATGGCGCTGCCGGTGAACGGCGGCTCGCCGGTCGCCGCCTGATAGAGCGTCGCCCCCAGCGAGTACACGTCGCTCTTGGGCGTAACCTTCTCCCCCTGGAGCTGCTCCGGGGATGAGTAGAGCGCGGTTCCTAGAAACGAGCCGGTGCGGGTCGCCTGCGTGGTGTCCAGGGCGCGGGCTATGCCGAAGTCCGTCACCTTCGGGCGGCCGCGCTCGTCGAGCAGGATGTTGTGCGGCTTTATGTCGCGGTGGATGATACCCCGCTCGTGGGCGTGCGTGAGGCCGGCGGCGACCTGGGAGCCCAGCTTCGCCAACTCTCCGGTCGGCATCGGACCTTTTTCGTCTATGAGGTCCTTCAGGTCTCCGCCGGGGAGATACTCCATCACTATGTAGGCGCAGTCCTTGCCCTCGAAGTCGGCCTCGCCCGCGTCGTAGACCTGCACGATATTCGGGTGGGAGAGACGGGCGGCGGTGCGGCCCTCGCGCTGAAACCGCGCACCGATATCCGAGCCGCTGTAGCCGTGGCGCAGGATCTTGACGGCGACGGAGCGGTCGAGCACCTCGTCGCGCCCCAGGAAGACCCGCGCCATGCCACCGGAGCCGATCTCGCGCTCCAACATGAACCTCTGTGCCAGCCGTATCACGGGGTTGATTATAGGATCTTTCGCCGCCGGGGTTGCTCCGTTTCCTGTCTAGCCCTCGTTCTCATCTTTAGCCGCCCTCGGTCAGGCGGTCCAGCTTCCACTCACCGTTTTCGTTGACGCACACCCACGTACCCCGCACGGTCTTGAGGCTTCCATCCCGCGTCTCCTGCACCTCGAAGTCCACCTCGGCTTTGCCGTCCACTACTCTGGCCCGCGGCGAGCGCTCGAAGAAGACTCCTCCCAGCGAGGACTGCCGGTTCTCCCACGCTCTCAGAGAACCCACCTCATTCTGATACCGCCTGGACAAGTAACTCCACGAACTCGCAAAGTCATTGGTCGCGGCCGAGACGTACATGTTGTAGACGGCGTCCGAAGCCTGGCCGGCCGGAGGCGTGGGGCCGGAGGGCGCCTGTTCCTTCTCCGGCGCGGGCTTCTCTGGCGTGGGCTCTTTCTGCGAGGCGGCACCTTTTGTTTGGTCGTCGGCGGAGGCTTGATTTTCATTCCCGCCGGCTCTCTGCTGGCGGGCGGTCTCCGAAGCGGCTTGCTGGCCCGAAGATTGCGCGTCGTCACCAGACGAGGAGCCGAAGAACGCGAAAGTGGCCCAGATGAGGAGCATTAAGACCAAAAGTATCGCCGCAGCGGAGATCAAGACCGCCGCGCGGCTCGCACTCGACTGGAACGTCCGGGTAGATACGACCATCGTCCGGGTCGGAATGCCCGAACCATCGGAACGTTCCCACTGACCGAACCGTCCACCCATCCGGCGCGCGATGGCCTCTAATCCCGATGCCCCGGCCTCCCGCGCGCTCTTCGCTATCCGCACCGCGCCGACGAGCCCGGCCGCGCCAGCCGCCCCGATTGATCGCGTGGCGGAAGGTCCGGCAGACTTGGCGGATGTCGCGGAAGCCGCGCCGCGTTGCAGGAGGCGCGTGTGAAGCTCGGCGGCCTCCGGCCGGTCGGCGGGTTCCTTGGCGAGGCATGACAAAATCAGGTCCTCGAAAGCCTCTCCGATAGCCGCGCCCCGCTCACGGGGAGAAGCCGCGGGACGCGAGAGTTGCTGGCTCGCGACCTCTATCGGGGCTCCGGTGAACGGCGGCTCGCCGACCGCCGCGTGGTAGAGCGTGGCACCCAGGGAATAGATGTCGCTCTTTGGTGTGATCTTCTCCGCCCGGAGTTGCTCTGGCGAGGAGTACGTCGCCGTTCCCAGGTAAGATCCTGTTCGCGTGGAGTGGGCCGTTGCCTGGTCGAGGGCGCGGGCGATGCCGAAGTCTGCGAGCTTCGGACAGCCGTACTCGTCTATCAGCACATTCTGGGGCTTTACGTCCCGGTGGATGATGCCCCGCTCGTGGGCGTGGGCAAGACCCAACGCGACACCGGCCCCAATCCTCGCAAGGTCCGTCTCCGGCAGCGGGCCCTTCGCGTCGATCAAACCCTTCAGGTCGCCGCCCGCAATGTACTCCATGACTATGTAGGAGATAGGACGCCCGTCGAGTACATCTTCGCCCGCGTCGTAGACCTGCACGATGTTCGGGTGGGAGAGACGGGCGGCGGTGCGGCCCTCGCGCCGGAAGCGCGCGCCGATGTCCGACTCCTCGAATCCGGACTTCAGGATCTTGACGGCCACGTGGCGGTCGAGCACTTCGTCCCGGCCGAGGAAGACCGTGGACATGCCTCCCGCCCCGATCTCGCGCTCGAGGACGAACCTCCCGCCAACGCGCTTCACCTGTACCCCGCCGGGCTCTGAACGCCGGGTTTCGAGGTTAGATGACCTCCCGCCCCATGGCGCTTGCGAACGGCTGTAGCACGTCCTTCAGCCCCATCAGGGCCTCCACCGGCAGGGCCTGCTCCGCATCGCAGAGCGCCTCCTGCGGGTCGTGGTGCGACTCGACCATCAGGCCGTCGGCCTCCGCGGCGACGCTCGCCTTCGAAAGCGGGATGACTAGGTCGCGCCGTCCGGCGGCGTGCGACGGGTCCACGATCACCGGCAGATCCGTCAGGCGCTTGGCGACGATGACCGCCGAGAGGTCCAACGTAAAGCGCGTGCTCGTCTCGAACGTGCGGATGCCGCGCTCGCAGAGGACCACGTTATCCCCGCCCGCGGCGGTTATGTACTCGGCAGCGAGGATCCACTCCTCAACGCTCGCCGCCAGACCGCGCTTGAGGACGACGCCGTGGTCCGTCCCGGCGATGGCCGCGCCAATGCGCTTCAGCAGAGAGAAGTTCTGCATATTGCGCGCCCCAACCTGCAGGATCTGGGCGTGCTCCATGATCATCTCGATGTCGTAAGGGTCCATGACCTCGGTAACGACCTTCAGGCCCAGCTCGCCGGAGACCTCCGAGAGGATCTTCAGTCCCTCTTCGCCGAGACCCTGGAAAGAGTAAGGAGAGGTGCGCGGCTTAAAGGCGCCCCCGCGTACGTACTCGAAGCCCGCCGCCTTCACGGCCGTCGCCGAGGCGACGAACTGGTCGTAGCTCTCGACCGTGCAGGGACCGGCTATCACCCGGAAAGAGGAAGGTTGGATCATGCCGTTCGTGGTCTTTACGTGGGTCTTTACGTCCATTGAAATGTCCATCGCTATTTGGAAAACTCCCCGCGTTGAATCTCTAAATCACGGATGCGGTGCAAGATAATCTCGAAGATCTCGCGCATCGAGGAGTCGTAGATCGGCCCCTCGTTCCACTCCACGACCCGGCGCAGGATCTCCTCTTCGCGCTTCGGGTCGTAGACCGGAGCCCCGGCCTCGGCCTTGAGCATCATGATCTCCTTTACGATCCGCGCCCGCTCGTTGAGAGCCTGCACGAGATCCTGATCGACCTCGTCTACCCGCTCCCTGAGAGCCTCTACTCTGTCTCGCATCTCCGCGTCTGCCATAAGATCTGGGATTGTATATGCCGAACGAATATAAGGCAAACAGAACAGTTCACGGCATTCGGATATCAGTCAACCAATGCGGGCTACCATTGCAAGCCATCCCTCCGAGGTCTAGTCTATTGAAGCCGTTAGCAAACCGGAGATAAAGCTGGCGAAAAGGAGCATTCTAGTTGAGATTCAGGCCGGAGCTTGACCCGCTGAGACCCTATGTCCCCCCGAAGTCCTGGAGGATGTCGGCGGAAGGTACAGACGAGAACAACTACGCGAAGCTGACCTCGAACGAACTAGCCTTCGGCCCGCTCCCGGAGGCGCAGGAGGCACTCTCCGAAGTGCTGCCACGTACGAACCGATATCCGGACAGCCACGTCTCGCGTCTCCGACAGGTCATAGCGGAGGCGAACCCCGGCGCCGAGACGCGCAACATTCTGGTCGGCAACGGGTCGAGCGAGGTTCTGATGAACGTGCTCCAGCTCCTGCCGGGGGGCGGTGAGATCATCTACCCCTGGCCGTCGTTCAGCCTCTACCCCATGATCTGCGCCGTCTTGGGCATGACGGCCCGCCCGGTCCCCCTGACAGAACAGCAAGAGATCCCCTCCGAAGCGTTACTCGCCGCCGTCACCGCCGAGACGCGGGCTGTAATCCTATGCAACCCCAACAACCCCAGCGGAACCTACCTGCCGCTCGCCGAGGTGCGGGCGTTCGCCGCGGCGCTTCCCCGAGACGTGCTCCTGATCCTGGACGAAGCCTACGTGGAGTTCATAGACGACCCCGCCTTCGAGGACTCTCACACCCTGGCCCTCGAAACGGACAACGTCGTCGTGGCCCGCACGTTCTCCAAGGCGCACGGCCTGGCGGGTCTCAGGTGCGGCTACGGGATCTCGACAGAGAAGATCGCCGACTACGCCGAAAGAGTCCGGTTTCCCGTCTCCGTAAACCTGGCCGCGCAGGTCGCGGCGACGGCCTCGATGCTCGCGCGGGACAAAGTCCGGGAGCGTGCCCGGTTCGTGATCCAGGAGCGGAAGCGACTGCAAGAGGCGTTCCGAAACGCGAACCTTGAGTACATCCCGTCGCAGGGCAACTTCGTGATGGTCCGGTTCGGGGCGGAGGTCTTCGAGAAGTCCGGCATCTTGGTCAGGGAAGGCGCAGCTCTGGGATATCCGGGGTGGAGCCGGGTAACGGTCGGCAACTCCGAGGAGAACGAGCGCGTGATCCTGGCGGTCGGGTCTACGGGCGAAGCTATCGAGCAGGGCGCGTGAGCCGCACGCTCGGCATAGTGGGGGTCGGCCTGATCGGGGGCTCTGTCGGCCTCGCCGCCCGCGCCGCCGGATGGGAAGTGGTCGGCGTGGACTCCCAGGATGTATTGGAGGAGGCCGTACACATCGGCGCCATACACCGCGCCTCCACGCTGAAAGAAGTGCGCGGCGCGGACCTCGTCGTGCTAGCAGCCCCGATCTCGAAGGTAACAGACCTCGTCGCGCAGCTCGCCCCCACCGACGCCCTCACGACCGACGTGGCGAGCGCCAAGAGCGCCATCGTGCGCGCTGCCGAAGACCAGGACCTGCGCTTCGTCGGCGGTCATCCGATGGCCGGCAGCCAGCTCGCCGGCGTCGCGAACGCCAAGGACAGTCTCTTCCGGGGCGCCCGCTACTTCCTCACCCCGACCGAACGCACACTTCCCGAGGACTACCGTGAAGTCGCCGCGTTCGTGCATGAACTAGGCGCCGTCCCCACGGCCGTCGACCCGGAGAAACACGACCTCTTGATGGCCGCTCTCTCGCACCTGCCGCACCTCATGGCGGCGGCGCTCCTCAAGGTGGCCTCGGACATCTCACCGGAGGCTCTCTCGTTCGCCGGGCCGTCATTCCGGGATCTCACGCGGGTCGGGGCGTCCAACCCGGAGCTTTGGTCGGATATATTGGCCGAGAATGCGCCGGCATTGGGCGAGGCGCTCGGAGCGTTCGCGGGGGCGATGGCGCAGCTTGGCAGCGAGATCAAAGACCGCGAGGTAATGGAGAGCCGCTTCCGCCACGCGCGCGAGGCCTACGACGCCCTCGGCGGCATCCTCGTGGAGAAGAGCGGCGAGAACGTGGACGTGGCGATCCCGGTCGAGAACCGTCCCGGCGTCTTCGCCGAGGTTACGACCCTCATGGGCTCGAACAACATAAACATCCTGGATCTCTACGTTCGCCACTCAAACACCGAACGCGCCGCCCTGGTCCTGACGCTAGACGCGAAAGCCGCTCCAACAGCCTGCAAACTGCTGCACGAAGCGGGCTTCGGGGCGGAGGTCCAGGGCTAGACGCGCCAAATTTCCATGTGCTTCGATTCGGCGGTGAGTAGGGTTTAACTATCGGAGTTGCCGGTATCCCTGTCCACGATGACGCAGCCGAAAGGTGTGTCGGGGTTACGGTGAGTGATCTCGATTGCCCGGCGCATGTACTTTTCGTGGTCCACGCGGCTCAAGGCCTTTCTACTAAAAAGCCGTTCATTCCATGGCTGTTCCTACAGGATGCTCTATAGCTTACGTGGGTCTGGTACACCTTGCGGCAGTTGCCACGTCTCAGCCTCCTCATCCCAATAAAAACCACACTCAGGTGGAAAGCTTTCGCTGCTAAAGGCACTATCTGGCACCTCACTGACTAACTCTCTAGCTTTGTTTAGCCGCTTCTGTAAGTCTTCTACTGAAATTTCGGCCTCATCGAAATTGAACCTTACCGCACCTGCGTTTACTGACATTGGTATATTCCTTCGACCGCTGTCACTCCACCGGGCTTTCTTTAGTATCGCAATGAGTTCTTGCCCTGAAGCCTGTCCTAGATGGTCGAAAAATGCTCCCATACTTCTCTTAATCGCCCAGCCTAATAACCCGGCTGCTGATACTGCTGTTACGGTAGCTGGGCCAATCTCGAAGATAATTGCGACATCTATTCCTGCTGCCGCCTGTTCGTAATGCGAACGACAGACTTTCAATCGTTCACTGGAACATTCTTCCAAAGAACCTAGCAAAGGCCTCATATCATCGTACGCAAGATGACTCGGAATCTGGACTTCTACTTCAACATCAGGGGGATTGCTTATCGACATTCTAGTTTTCCTTTTTCCTTTGCGACCCATCGCATGTGTTCTCTACCTTAGCGTCCGGTATTCAGTAGATGCCGGAGCGCTCCTTCGAGCTGCGGGTAGCGGAACGTGTAGCCGGTCTCTTTTAGCCTGGCGGGTTCCATGCGCTGGCTCGCCAGGAGCAGCGCGTCCGCGACTTCGCCGAGCATTATCCGGGCCGCCGGCGCCGGCAGCGGGAAGATGGCCGGCCGGTTCAATACCCGTCCGAGGACCTTCGTGTATTCGGCGTTGGTGAGGGGGTCTGGCGCACCGACGTTGACGGGGCCGCTCACGCTCTCGTTCGTCAGGGAGTGGAGGATGGAGCCCACAACATCGCCGAGGGCGACCCAGCTCCAGTACTGGCGTCCGTCCCCGATCTTGCCTCCCAAGCCGAGCTTGAAGATGGGGAGCGTCGCTCCGAGCGCGCCACCCTTCGGAGAAAGCACGATCCCGAACCGTAGATGCACGACCCGGATGCCGGCCTCCCGAGCCGGGTCCGCCGCAGCCTCCCACTCCTTGCACACCCCGGCGAGAAAATCCGAGCCCGGCGCACTCTCCTCCCGCAGCAGCTCGTTCCCCCGGTCACCGTAGTACCCGACCGCGGAGGCGGAGACCATCACGCGCGGCGGCGTGGAGAGCGCGGCGATAGACTCAGCCAGAAGGCGCGTGCCCTTCCGGCGGCTCTCCAGAATGCGCTGTTTCTTCTCCGGGGTCCATCGGCCCTCGGCGATGCTCTCGCCGGCCAGGTGAACCACGGCGTCCACGCCCTCCAGGCGGGCGGCGTCTATCGTGCCGGCTTCGGGGTCCCAGCGGATGTCTGCCTCGGATCTTGGCGAGCGGGTGAGGCGGGTAACGCGGTGTCCCGCGGCTTCGAGTTCCGGGGTCAGGGCCGACCCGATCAAACCCGTCGCCCCGCTTACGAGAACGTTCACGCCTGTACTCCCTCCGCCGCTTCCGCCGTCACCCTACATGGTAACGTCTCCCCGGCGTCCGGCAGTATAAATTCTGCTACACAGGCATAGACTTACTCGGGCCGCACCTCGAATCCTGAATCGCGGCCCGAATGCTTCGCCGCTAGGCGGAGAGTGGCAGTTTACTCCCCGGCAGCTTGCTCTCGCGCACCGGCACGGGTAGTCCGCGTTTGATCTTGTCGAACTCTTTCACCTCGGTCTCGCTGACGAGCGTCGCCGCGATCCCTTCCTTACCGGCACGCGCCGTGCGTCCGATGCGGTGCACGTAGGTCTCCACATCCTCGGGGAGGTCGTAGTTGACGACGTGTGAGATGTTCGGGACGTCGATGCCGCGGGCCGCGACGTTGGTCGCCACGAGAATCCTGGTCCGTCCCCCGGCGAAAGCGGCAAGCGCCTTGTTGCGCTGCGCCTGCGTCTTGCCGCCGTGCAAGAGGCCCGCGCTGTAGCCGCTCCGCTCTAGCTGGCGGTGCAGCTTCGTAGCCCCGTGTTTGGTCCGGCGAAACACTATCGCCAGGGGCTTCTCCTCCGCGTCGATCAGAGTCCGCAGAGCGCTCGTCTTGTCGCGGCCGTCCATCCGGTAGTAGACCTGCTCGACGGTATCCACCGTAGGAGCCTCGGACTCGACCGCGAGCCACTTCGGGGAACGCATGTGTTTTTTCACCATACCCCGGATCGCGTCGGGCATCGTGGCCGAGAATAGCGCCGTCTGCCGCCCATCGGGCGTGTGCGAGAGGATGCGCCCGACATCCGGTGCGAAGCCCATGTCGAGCATCCGGTCGGCCTCGTCCAGAACCAGGTAGCGCACGCCGCTAAGCTTTAGTGTCCCCCGCTGCAAATGATCGAGAATGCGCCCCGGCGTGCCGACGACGACCGAGTTGGAGCGGTTTTTGAG
>CALMWA010000466.1 GCA_937873125.1 uncultured Actinomycetes bacterium
GAAGGCGGCTTCTACGGAACCGTAACCGGACTCGCGATTTTCGAGCGAGTCGAGGGCGTGGTACAGAAGATTGAAGACGCGCCGGTCGGCCTCGTCACCACCGGAGAGGGCACGCACAGCCTGGACCATCCTGCCCGCCACTTCGAACCGCAAGAGATCTTCACGGACCGCGTGGAAGCTCCGCAGTACCTCGACCTGGGTGACAGTATCGAGCGTGCGGCCTCCATAGGCCATGAAGTCCACGCACGAGAGCGGTTCGAGGCGCGCACCGAAACGGGATCGAGTGCGTCGGATGCCTTTGGCTATCGCCGAGATCAGGCCGGCGTCCTGCGTGTAGAGGTCGAGGATACGATCCGCCTCGCCGTAGCGGATCGACCGCAGCACTATCCCCTTATTCTTGTAGAGCGCCACCCTCGGCCTCTTCCATGATGGCTACGCTGGCGCTCATCCCCAGCCGCGATGCCCCGGCGTTTAATATGTCGAGAGCGTCTTCGAGGTTGCGAATCCCCCCCGAAGCCTTGACCGCCAACCCCTCCGGCGCCTCCTCGCGCAACAGCGCCACATCCTCCACCGTAGCCCCCGATGGCGCGAAGCCGGTCGAGGTCTTGATGAAATCCGCGCCGCTGGAAGCCACGATCTGGGTAGCCAGCCGCTTCATCTTGTCCGTGAGATACGCAGTCTCTACTATAACCTTAACTACAACGTCGTTGAGACCGTTATTCATGGCGACTACGCTGACTTCCTGATTGATGCTGGCGAGCTCCTCGGCAACGTAATTGAAGTCTCCGGAGAGGAACTTGGAGATGTTCATAACCACGTCCAGTTCGGAGGCGCCGCCGACTATCGCGTCCCGGACAGCCTGTATCTTAATGGCGGTGGTGTCCGCGCCGAACGGGAAGGAGATGACGGTAGCTATCTTGACGTCAACCCCGCGCAGTTGTTTGGCCGCAAAGCGCACGTAGCACGGCGGAACGCAGACAGCGGCGAAATGATACCGGGCCGCCTCCTCGCACAACCGCGCAATATCGGGCTCCGTGGCATCGGGTTTCAGGAGCGTATGATCCACCGTTTTCGCAAACTCCCTGACCCTCATCGCCACGAGGCAACCTCCTCACACGGTTTCGTCGAACAAGCCTCCGACATTATAACCCCAGCCTCTCCAGGAACTTGGGATCGCTTCTCCATCCCGGTGTAACCTTGACTTTGAGGTCCAGGTAGATTCGTGTCCCGAGTAGACGTTCAACGTCGCGGCGGGCTTCGGTACCGATCTGCTTGATAGTCTTGCCGCCTTTGCCCAGGACGATCATTCGCTGCGTGCCGCGCTCGACGTGGATGATGGCGTACACGACGGTTACTTTCTCCTTACGCTCGACCTCGTCGATCTCGACGGCGACGGCATGCGGAACCTCCTCCCGTAACACACCCAGGGCCTTCTCCCGAATGTACTCACCGAGGATTAGGGTCTCCGGGTAGTCCGTTACGGTGCCGGCCGGGAAGTACTGGGGACCGAGTGGCAGAAGTTCCTTGACGGCGTCCATCAGCGGCTCGACGTTTCGTCCGGTGGTGGCGCTCAGGAGAAATATGTCCGTCCAGTCGCCGGCGTGGGATACCTCGTCGACCAGCGGAAGGGCGTCCGTCTCGCGGGAGAGCAAGTCCACCTTGTTGATACCGACGATGACCGGCGTGCCGGAGCGGGCGACGAGGTCCGCGACGTAGCGGTCGCCGCTGCCGATCCCTTCTTTAGCCTGAGCAGCGTCGAGGAGGAACAGGATCACGTCAGACTCTCCCAGGCTGTCGAGGACTTGCTGCTGCATCCGGGCACGCAGGGTGTCGCGCGGCTTCTGGGAGCCGGGGGTGTCTATGAAGACCGCCTGGTAGCCGGGGCCGTTGCGGACGCCCCGGACCGGCCCCCTAGTCGTCTGCGGACGCGGGGAGGTGATGGAGACCTTCTGGCCCACGAGCCGGTTGACGAGCGTGGACTTCCCGACGTTGGGCCGTCCGACGACCGCCACGAAGCCGCTTCGCAGGTCTTCCTCAGTGAACGTGTGGTTTATAGCCTGCGTCACAGCGACTCCGGTCCGAAGGAGTTGGGCAGTATCTCGTCGAAGGGGTAGCTTCGGAGGCCATCCTCGTCTTCGACCACCACCTCCTTGCACCCGAATTCACGGAGAACCTGCCGGCAGGCTCCGCAGGGGAAGCACGGTGCGGCGTTCGGGCTGTGAACCGCGACGAGCCGGATATTCCGGTCATCCGGGTTCGAGAGGGCCATCGCGGCGGCGGCGTTGCGCTCGGCGCAGATGGCGAGGCCGTAGGAGGCGTTCTCGACGTTGCAGCCGGTATATAGACGGCCGCCTTCGGTCAGGATGGCAGCGCCGACGTGGAAGTTGCTGTAGGGCGCGTAGGCGTTGCTGGCAGCGGAGCGAGCCGCTGCCATTGCGTCCTGGCGGTCCATACCTACCTCCTTCGTTGCAAGCGTCACAGGAACTGGAAGATCGCGACCGTCACGAGTACCCCGATCAGGGCTCCGGCCCCGACTTGGTACACGTCGTGGGTGCCGCTCTCCACCCGACTCTGGCACACTAACAGGGCCATGAGTAAGGTTATCAGGGAGACGAGTCCTCCGTAGCGTCCCTCGGCGGCGATGAAGCTTGCGGCGATCCAGCCGGCGAATGAGACCGCCGCATGCCCTGACGGCATCCCGCCGGAAAACGAGTTGGACGCGCCCGTTAGAGCCTTGACGAACAGAACCAGAAGCGTCACCACCCCCAGGGAGACGAGCGTGAGATGTCCTGGCCACGCTCGAATGGTCTGCAGGGTGTTCAAGGAGAGAGGACCAAGGTTGTCGGCCAGGATCAGGTACCCGACCAGCACGGCGCCGACGCTGGTGACCAGAACGGCTCCCGCGGAGACGTCCTTCGCCAGTTTGGCCAGCGGATGGTACTCGCGCGTTGCGAGGTCAACAGTGAACTCAATGGCGGTGTTGAACATCTCGGTGACCAGCACCACCAGAATCACGATTACGAGTGCGGCTAACTCCAGCGCGCTCACCTGCACCAGCAGACTCAGCACGAGAACGAGCACCGCGGCCACGACGTGAAAGCGCATGTTACGCTGCGTGCGGATCGCGTAGATAACCCCGCGATAGGCGTGGTTGAAGCTGCGCGCGACGCCCTGCTGCCCCTTCTTATCCGGTTCCGAGGCGGGTGGCCGCTTATCCTTCTCGCCCACGCGCGCTCTCCATTACCGTCGCCTGCAGTTGGGCCATCTCGCTGTCCTCGAACTCATCGCCGTGGTCCATGCCGCTCAGGTGTAGCGCTCCGTGCACCACCAGTTCCTCCACGCCCAACTCCGGGCTCGCGCAATCCGGGGCGATCACGATCTCTCCTACCATCTCGCCGGAGGGCCCGTCCACCTCAAAGCTGAGGACATCCGTTGGACGGTCCACACCACGAAACTTTCGGTTGAGTTCATGAATGGTCTCCGGTTCCACGAGGGCTACGGAGAGCTCGCCCAGTCGCTCCACGTCGAAGCCGCGGGCCGCGAAGGCGGCGGCGCAGAGATCCGTTACTCGGGCGGCGTCCAGCCCACCGTGGTTCGCTTCGTCCAGCAGGGCTACGGAGAATGCCATGGGACTTCCGAAGTCAGGTCTTGCTACCGGCGGGCTTGGAGGCAACCTCGCTCATCGGGGGCTTCTCGTGCTTCTCGGCGGCGGGCGCTTCAGGGTACTCGATGCGCGGTCCGAGGAAGCCGATCAGGGCCTCCAAAATAGCCTCACCGACGGCGTGTATCTCTTGCATCGTCAACTCACACTCGTCGAACTGCCCGTCGTCCAGCTTCTTGTGGATCGTGTCCGCCACCACGTCCTCTATGCGTTTGGGGGTCGGTTTGGCGATGGATTTCACGGTCGCCTCCACGGAGTCCGAGATCATCACGATGCCGGCCTCCTTACTGCTCGGTCGTCCGCCCGAGTAACGAAACTCCGACTCGCGCACCGTCGAGGGGTCCGGGGCGATGTCGCGCGCCTTGCGGAAGAAGTATTCTATTCGTGTCGTGCCGTGGTGCTGGGCGATGATGTCCAGGATCTCCTCAGGAAGTCCCCAGGCCCGCCCGATCTCCAGCCCATCCTTCACGTGCCGCTTTATGACGCGGGCGGAGAGCGCCGGGCTAAGGGCCGCGTGAGGGTTCACCTGCGCGATCTGGTTCTCAATAAAGTACGCTGGGTGCTCCATCTTGCCAACGTCGTGGTAGTAAGCCCCGACCCGCGCGAGCAGCGCGTCAGCCCCGATGCGCTCCGCCGCGTTCTCCGCCAAGTTGCCGACCTGCATGGAATGGGAGAACGTGCCGGGCGCCGTCCGCAAGAGCTTTTGCAGCAGCTCGTTGCCAGGATCCGACAGCTCCAGAAGCTTCATCGGCGTGAGTATGTTGAAAGCATCTTCCAGAAGCGGGAGCAGCATCATCGCCAGCATCAGCGAGAGCAGGCCGTTGCCCAGACCCAGACCGCCCTGGCGCAGCGCCACTGACAAGTCGCCGCCGCCGATCAGGCTGACCGCGAACGTTATGCCGGCCATGACGACCGCGATGAACAAACCAGCCTTTAGTAGCTCCTTGCGCGAGCTCACCCGCACCACGGTGTAGATGGCGAAGCCCGAGGTCAGGAGGAGCGCGGCGGTAAGCAGAAAATCGTTGCCGCCGATTACCCCGACGTTCACGGCCGAGATAACGACCATCAGGAACATCAGGCGCGGACCGAGCAGGATGGTGCCGATGATCGAGAGCCCGGCGAGCGGTATCAAGTAGGGGTCTATCGAGAGCAGGACAAAGCCCCTGGCGAGCGCCGTAAACAGGATCGTCAGGGAGGCGGCGAGAACTATTCGGACCATGGCGTTGTGGCGCAGGATGCGCCGCCCGAAACGCTCCAGGAAGTACCATGCGACTCCCATCTCGGCTGCGACGACGAGCGCGACGCCCAGGATAACGGTCCACGGGTTCGTATCGCGGACGATGCTCAAAGCCTCCAGCTGCGCGATGTCCTCCCGATCTATTACCTCCCCGCGGGCGATAATGCGCTCGTCTTGCTTGATGCTACCCTTGACCGGGCCGACCCCGTCGGCGGCTTCGTTCCGGGCCTCTTCGGTCGCCTCGCGGTCCACGACGTAGTTCGGCTCCAGGAACTCACGGCTGAGAACCTCCACAAGCGACCCAACCTCCCCCGAAGCGTCCCGCAGGGCGGCATCCGAGAGCCGATTTTGTGCCTCGGAGAGTCGCACCACAGAGGCTGGCAGCTCCTCCACCGAATCGTCGGCAACGGGAGCGGAGGCATATACCTCTGCAAGGTTCTCTGTGACGTAGCGCTCCGTATCGTCGAGTTCATCGTTACTCAGGAACACTAACGTCCGCGCCGAGGTCTGAGGCAGGTACGAGGGAGAAGCGTCTGAGATGCGTTCCGCCTTGCGTTCGGCGGAGAGGTTAGAGTCCCGAACCTCGCTCACTTTATCGAAGAACTCTGCCACGTCACGCGCGACCTGATCCGGGACCTTGCCGCTCTCGCGGTAGACCTCGTCAACGCCGTCAGCAGCCTCCTGACGCGCCTCCTCTGTAGCGACGGGATCGTCATAGGTGACACTGCGGGGAGCGTACACATCTTCATCCGAGACGGCGCCGACGCGGTAGTCCTGCCCCGCATCGCGCAGCCCCACCGCTACGAGCGGCCGGTAGTCAAACCCGATGAGTCCGGTAAGAGAGAGCCACGTTGTGGCCGTAAGGACCACGTAGAGTCGCATCCGGGGCAAACTTTCGACCCAGGTTCTGAAACGCTCGAAGCCGGTCGGGGGACGATGGAACTCGTCTACCCGGTTGGCGGGAGGCGACATCTTCTTTTGTCTCGGTTTCACGACAACTCCTACGCGGACGCCTTAAGCGCCGCTCTCTCCCGAAACCTCTTCGTAGGCGTCCACTATACGCATCACGAGATCGCTGCGTACGATATCGTCGCGCTTGAGTCCCACAAAGGCCACCCCTTCGACACCCGTCAGCGTCTGCCGGGCATCATCGAGCCCGCTGCGGCGGCCCTTCGGGAGGTCCACCTGCGTAACGTCTCCCGTGACCACCATCTTCGACCCGAAACCGAGACGCGTCAGGAACATCTTCATCTGCTGGGGGGTTGTGTTCTGTGCCTCATCCAGAATGATGAACGCGTCGTTCAAAGTCCGGCCTCTCATAAACGCCAGGGGTGCGATCTCGATTATACCGCGCTCCAGATGGCCCTGGAACTTGGCCGGGTCGATCATCTCGTAGAGCGCGTCGTAGAGCGGCCGGAAGTACGGGTCGACCTTCGCCATCATGTCGCCCGGCAGAAAGCCGAGGGATTCACCCGCCTCCACCGCCGGGCGGGTCAGTATGATCCTGGACACCTCTCCCCGGCTGAGAGCATCCACCGCCAGCGCTACAGCCAGATACGTCTTCCCCGTCCCCGCCGGGCCGATGCCGAACACGATGGGCTTCTCGCGGATGGCGTCGGTGTAGGCCTTCTGGTTGCGCGTCTTTGGGGCCACCCGGCGTCCGCGGTGGGTGAGAATGACGTCGCCAAGCACCCGGCGGCCCTCGCCGCTGTCGCCCATGCTGTAAAGCCGCTCTGCCGTCTCGGCTGTCGGATGGTGACCGTCTTCGGCGAGCCCGATGAGCCCGTTGAACACTGACTCGGCCCGCTCGACCGCGGCCTCGGTACCACGAAGCACGATCTCGTTTCCCCGAACGACGACTTCGCACTCCACCAACTCCTCGACCCGGCGCAGCACCGCGTCCCGGTCGCCGAAGACCTCCAGCATGCGTCCCGGCGGTATAACGATCTTGGCTTCCACCTTGCTACCCGTTGAAGTGTCCGTGTGTCCTCCTCCGGTGCTACTCGACCGAACCGGCTCTCTACTGCAACCGGCCTCTGACCAACGCCGCGAGCGGACGGCCGTCCGCTCGCCCTTCGGCGAGCGCCGTCGCCCGACCCATGACCGCGCCCATCTCCTTCATCCCCGACGCTCCAGTCTCTTCCATCGCCTGATCCACGATGCGCTCCAATTCCTCTTCGGAGAGCGGCGCCGGCAGATATTCCCTGACTACTTCGGCCTCCGCGGCCTCCGAGGCGGCCTGCTCCTCGCGCCCGGCTTTGCCGAATGCCTCGGCGGACTCCTCGCGCTGCTTGAGTTGGCGTTTGAGGACAGTCTGCTCCTCTTCTTCGGAGAGCGAACGTCCCACCTCTATCTCTCCGTTTTTGAGGGCTGCGTTCAACATCCGCAACGTCTCCACCCGGCGCCGGTCACGGTTCTTCATCGCGGCCTTTGTGTCCTGCTGTATCTGCTCCGCAATGCTCATGAAATCTCTATCCTCTCTTCAGCGAGTACCCACAGGCCGGGCCGCGAGACTCCCGCCTGGTGTCGAGTCGAACACGCCCTCGATGGCGTCAGCTTCTGCCTGTGCTTCCCCATCTGACATTTTACAGGATACACATGTAATGACCGTCAGGATCAAACCTTCCGTCTCCGTCCACCAGCATCCATGACCGCCCGCGCCCGCGCAACCGCGACGATCCCTGCCGTCTCGCTCCGCAGACGATAAGGACCGAGCTGCGCCATCCGCATCCCGGCCTCGGCCGCGCTCCGCAGCTCCGCAGCGCTCCAGCCACCTTCGGGACCCACGAAGAGTCCTATCTCATCTGTGTATGCGCACTCTTCGAGCATTTGCAGGTCCGGCGTGTTGTGTAACAGTATTCCCTTCGCTCCAGCACGCGCCACGGCCGCCTCAAACTCTACCGGCTCCGAGACCTCGGGGATGCGACGTTGTAGGGACTGACGGGCCGCCGCCTCGGCGATCCTGTCGGGGACGTCGTCGCCCATGTTCGCCATCGGCCGGATGTGGATCGCGAGCACGGCGTCCGCCTCGCCCCGCTGCTGGCCGACGTCGACGCGATCGCCGACGGGCTGTCCTCCGAGGAGGCCGCCGTCGTCATCGGCTACCTGCGCGCGGTCGCGGGGGCGATGCGCCGGTTCAGCGCACCCTGACGCGGGTGGCGCACCCGGGTGCGCGCGGCGGGTGGGCTGGGCGAGACTTCCCCTGCGACGGCTCCCGACCGGGCCGACGACGGAGGAGGATCGATGAGGCTGGCCACGATCCGGACCGCCACGGGACACCGTGCGGTGCGGGTGGACGACACGACGGCCGTGGAGACCGGCGACGCCGACGTCCGCGCGTTGCTGGAGCGCCCCGACTGGGCCGCGCAC
>CALMWA010000467.1 GCA_937873125.1 uncultured Actinomycetes bacterium
AAACAATGAGTAACTTTAGTAGGACCGACGAAGTTAGACTGTCACTACAGCCTTGGCATCATCACTCACGCCCTAGGGGACGGTCATCGGTCCTTCAGGGAGGAAAGCTATGGGGGCGTCTGCTCCGATGCTCTCTAGCTCCTCGGAGATGCGGGCGGTGATGTCCGCGACCGGTTCCAGGTGGACGCTGTGGACGGCCTCGGAGTCTATCTCGCTGTGTAGACCTACTGTGGGGGTGTTTTTTCTTGGCTTGGCCGATGCTAGCGGCGGGCTCTCTTGTACACCCGTATGTTGCCCGATTCCCGCTCTCGGTCGTCTCCCTGCCGACGCTCTTCGGCTAGCGGATCTTCAGGGCCGCCGAACGTGGTGCTCGATTCGGTGGACGATTCTCTATACTCCGGGACGTCCCGCGTGCTTTCGCGGTCGGTGTCTCCCAGAGGTATATCCAGGTCGCTCCGGCCGGATTCGCCGGAGCGCGACGAGTAGGTGCCCTCGCGCTCTTCACTGGATGAGGTGCTCTGAATCGGGCGTTCCGGAGAGCGTTCCGTGGACTCTTCTTTACGCTCTCCGTACTCCGTGTCCACGGAGCCGGTGAGGTCTTCGTCGCGGGTGTGGGACTCATGGTCGGAGTCGTAGTAGCCTCCGTAGCCGCCGCGCTCGTCCCAGGAGCCGGGGCGCTCCAGGCCGAAGTGCTGGTGGACCCGGCCCTCGTAGTCGGGGGTTATGTCCTTGTCGTTGCCGAAGGTCGGGGCGTTCTCGATGGCGTCTTTGTCGGCGGCGACCTCTATGAGTTGCCGCCGGTCGTTGACGCGGGCGATCTCCATCGGGATCAGGGTTGACTTCATCCCTAGGAACCCCATCTTGACGCCGATGTACTCGGGCTCGTCGGACTCGTCCACGAAGAGGTCGTCTACCTTGCCGATCTTCTCGTAGTGCTGGTCGTACACTGTATAATCCTTGTAGGATTCTTCTAGTTTCTGGAAACGATCTCCGCGCCCCTCGGTGTCCACTTCTGCCTCCTGCTTTTGCCGTTCTATGAGCTGTTTTATGGCATCGTCTGCTTACCCTGGCTCCCACGACCCGAAACGGTCTGAACGGCGACCTAAAGCGAGGCGGCGTCCGCCAGGATCTCATCCGCGTGTGTCTCGGGCGAGACTTCGGGATAGACTTTCGAGATCGTGCCTTCGGGGTCGAGCAGGAACGTGACGCGGTTCGCTACCTGCCGGTTCTCGCGCAGCACCCCGAGCGCCTCCGACGCGCGGCCGTCCTCGTCGGTGAGGAGCGGGAAGTTGAGGTTGTGCTTGTCGCGGAACTCGCGGTGCGACTCGGGTGAGTCGAGGGAGACGCCGTAGACCCTTATGCCGGCCTGCTCGTAATCTCCCATCCGGTCGCGGAAGGCGCAGGCTTCTTTCGTGCAGCCGGGGGTGTCGTCCTTGGGGTAGAAGTACAGGACGGTCTTCTCTCCGGTGAGCTCCGTGGATGAGAGACGACCTCCGTTCTCGGTGATGAACTCGGTCTCCGGGAGTCGCTGGCCTTGCTGCGGTAATGCCGTCACGTGCCTTCCTTTCTCGTCATATCCGTGTGGATGGTAAGTCTACGCCAGAGCGTCGGGGGATGTCGTACTAGGGGCGTTTGCGTAGGTTGCGGGTGATGTAGAGTACCGGCATGGCGGATGTCAAGAGGATGGAGATACAGTACCTCGGCGATCAGCGGTACGTTGGGCGCAACGAGGCTGGAGACCAGATCCTGATAGACGGCAGCGAGGACACGACCGTCGGCGTCCGGCCGATGGAGGCGCTGCTCGCCGCCCTCGGAACCTGCACGGCCTTCGATGTGGTCTCGATCCTCGCCAAGCGCCGCACGCCCGTCGCGAGCTACCGCATAGAGCTGGAGGGCGAGCGGGCCGATGAACACCCGAGACGCTACACGAAGGTCCGGGTCCGCCACGTCGTCAGCGGAGAGGGGATCACGCAGGAAAGTCTGGAGCGGGCGGTCAACCTATCTCACGAAAAATATTGCTCCGTCGCGGCCACCCTTGACTCTGATATAGAGTCCGAGGCCGTCCTGGACCGGTAACCGGGCTACGAACTTCCGGTGTAGCGGGCGACTATCTCCAGGGCGTCCGCCTCCGGGTCTAGCTGACGGGTGATGCCGTCGAGCAGGCCGATGGCGCGGCCCATCAGCAAGAGTTTCGGCGGTATGTCCCCGACGCTCGCGCCGAGCCTGCGGCCGAAGTCTTCGAAGCCCCCGCTCGTATCTTCACGTTCGCCGCCGAGCAGCACCCCGACCACCTGTAGCAGCGTATCCAGGTCGGTGTCTTCGCTTATGGGAAGTCCCGCCTCCCGGAGCGTACCGGTTAGCGAGTCGAAGTCGCCCGCGCCGAGGGCGGAGACCATCTTCTCGAGCGCGGAGATGAACGAAGGTTCCAGAGAGACGGTGAGGCCGTGGTCCAGGAGCACGAGTCGCGGGCGACCTTCCACGGATTGCACGAGGAGGTTGCCGGGGTGCGGGTCGGCGTGCAGGATGCCGCGCTTGAAGAGTTGGTCCGCGTAGACGTCGTTCAGGAGCGTGGCGACTTCGCCGGGGTCCATGCCCGCCGCCACGAGGGCGTCCTTGTCCGTGATCTTGACGCCCCGGACGAGTTCCATCACCAGCAACCGCCCGGTACTGATCTCACCCAAGACTCCGGGGACGATCACGTCGTCCCGCTCCGCTAGTGCGTCCCCGAGTTCTCCTATAGACCGCGCCTCGCGCCGGAAGTCCAGCTCCAGCGGCAGCGTCCAGCGCAGGTAGTCCGCGATGGGTTTCAGGCGGATGCCGGGCTCCAGGCGCGCCACCGCCTCGAAGATGGTCTCAAGGGCGCCGAGGTCCGCCTCGATCAGAGCCGCTATGCCGGGATATTGCACCTTCACGGCCACCTCCCGGCCATCGCGCAACCGGGCGCGATGCACCTGCGCGATAGAGGCCGCGGCGATTGGCTCCTCGTCGAACTCCGAGAAGACCTCAGTAATGGGACGTCCCAACTCGCGGACCACGGCTTCTTCGATGACCGCGAACGGCCGCGGCGGGACGCGGTCCTGCAAAGACGAGAGCG
>CALMWA010000468.1 GCA_937873125.1 uncultured Actinomycetes bacterium
CTCTTCGTCACGGCCCTGCCGCTCGGTACGCTGGCCGCGGCTGCCGCGCCCGTGACGAACGCCGGGCTCGTCGCGGTTCTCGCCTCGCTCGTCGCGGGAGTCGCCGTGGTCCTATCCTGGAGATTCTCGGAGAGTCCTTTGGGGTGGGTAGCGCTGGCCACGGCGGCGGGCTTGATCTCTGACGCCGCGCTCGGCGGCGGGCTGATACGCTTCTCTATCCTGGGGCACGACCCCGCCTACGGCACGCGGTTCTACGGCATCGGGAACGAATACTCGGCGGTGGTCGCCGGGGCACTGCCGCTCGCAGCGGGGCTGCTGGTGACACGGAGGCTGGGGCTGCTCATGGTCGTTCCGGCAGTGGGAATCCTGACGGTACTCGTGATCGGCCTGCCGACTATGGGCGCGGACGTGGGCGGATCCCTCGCCCTGGGGTTCGGGTTCGGAGCCACGGTCGGGCTGCTGCGCGGTGAGCGGCCGATCGGTCTGACACTCTGGGCGGGAGGCGGGCTGTTCCTCGCGGCGGCGCTCTTCGTGTCGAGCGGCATCCTCTTCCCGGACGCCTCGCACGGAGCGCGGGCGGCGAGTGGAGAGGCCGGCCTGTACGAGATCGTCGTTCGCAAACTCATCCTGAGCCTCCGGCACCTGCTCAACCCACTATGGACCGCACTGCTGGTGGCCGAGGGAGCCCTGATCCTCATCGCCCTGCGTCACCTCCGGGATACTGCGGACGCCAACGCCATCACCGCCGGGATGCTCGGCGCCACGGCCGCCGCCGCCGCCTCGGGAGCCCTGAACGACTCCGGCATCCTGGCCACGCTTCTCGCCCTCGCCTACCCTGCATCCGCAGCGGCGATGGTACTGCTCGACAAGGACCGTCCGGAGCGAGGAGCTGCGGGCCGATATTTAACGAAGACGTAACGCCAAAACGTAGACATCATCGCGGACAGCCCATACCATATGCATCCGAAATGCCGAGTATCCTGGAGTCCTCGACACGTCCGGTCCGTAGGCCCGCCTCGGAGTCTCTACCCCGGAGCGTGACCGGCCGGGTGCCGTGTTCCAGGTGAACGCCGGAGGGCGGCCGAAGATCCTGTTCGCCACCGTGGCCGTCGGCGGCGGTCACGTAGCCACGGCGCGCGCAATCTCCGAGGCTATCGAACACCATTATCCTGGACGGTTCTCCCTGCGCGTCTCGGACTATATGGAAGACCTGGGTGTTTCGAGCGCCGACCGGCGTCACAAGGCATTCTGGCGGCTCGCGCTGCGCTACCCGGTCATCGCCCGCGCCGGGCAACGCCTCATAGACTCCTTCCCGCGCCTAACGGTCGCCGGACAGCGGCGCCTGGTGGGAGAGTTCGCCCGGATGGCGGCAGTGGATCTGGAGAAGGAGCGCCCAATGCTCGTCGTCTCGAACCACGGGCTGCTCACCACGGGCCTCGCGCTCGCCAGGGACCGCTACGGACTCTCGGTCCCGGTCCTTACTTACGCAACCGAGCCGTACAACATAAGCGCCTACTGGGCCGATCCGCGGGCGGAGCATATCGCGGTCCCGGCGGAGGAGGTGCGGCGGGACCTGATCCAGATGGGAGTCCCGCCCAACAAAGTCTCCGTCGTGAGCTACCCGGTCCGCCAGCCTTTCTTGAGCGCTCCATCGAAGGCGGAGGCCCGCGACCGTCTCGGCCTCGAAGACCGTTTCACCTGTCTTGTCACTTTGGGAGGGGAGGGAGTAGGCGGACATCCGAGCCGGACGATCCCGGCCCTGCTCGACTCCGAAGCCGCGCCGCAAGTGGTGGTCGTCACGGGCCGGAACAAGAAGCTGAGGCGCGTGCTGGAAGAGTCCCGGACGCCGGGGCTCAGGGTCGAGGGCTTCGTCGAGGAGATGGCGCTTCACGTCGCGGCGAGCGACGTGGTCGTCGGCAAGGCCGGGCCGGCGTCGGTGTATGAAGCTCTTGCCGTGGGACGCCCGGTGCTCGTCACGGGTTACGCGGGCCTCAACGAGCGCGGCGTGGCGCGGTTCATCGAGCGGGAGGGCTTCGGGCGATACGTCAGGACGCCGGAGGCGCTCTCGAATGCCGTGGCGCGCTACGCCGACAGCCCGGACCTACTCGAAGAGGTGGCGCGGCGGAGCAGGGATCTGGACCTCGCCGGGGACACCGAGAAGCTCGCCCGGTACGTGGTCCGCTACGCTTCGTCAAGGCTTACAGAGTTGCGGCCGGCTAGAGCGTGAAACGCGCTAGCGCGATGCTGTTTCTGAGCCTCGCGCTAGGCTTTGGCGGGCTCTACCTGGCCGTCGGCGGCGCGCTGTTCGCGGCGGAGACTTACCGCATCCGGGATCTGAGCGCGTTCTTCTTGATCGTAGGCGCCGTAGCGCTGGTCGCGGAGTGGATGACGCCGGGGTTGAAGGTCTCGCTCCTGTGCAGGGGGCAGGGCCTTCAGATACCGTATCGTCCGGCGTTGCTGGCGCACCTCGTCGGCGTGCTCGGCGCGGCCCTGACGCCGAGCAACACCGGAGGAATTCCGGCCACGGTCGCGGCCCTCGGGCGGCTTGGAGTGCCGGTGGGGAAGGGCATCGGGGTGATCGTGCAGGTATTTATTCTGGATTTAATCTTCTTCTCCTGGTCCGCGCCGCTGGGGTTGGGATACCTGGTCTACACGCGGACGATCTCACTCCCGGTACGGGCCGAATTTTTGACCATCGCGGCGGTCTGCCTGGCGGTCGCGGGCGCGATCATCCTCAGCCGCCATCCCCGGTTGGTGGTGCGCCTGCTCCTCGCCCTGGCGAAATGGCCGGTCTTCAGACGCTTCCGGGAGCGTCTGACGAACACCGCCCGCGACTACCGGCGCAGCGCCCGCGCGTACCTCAAGATGCCCACCAGAACCTGGGTCTCGCTCCACGCAATAACCGCCGTGGGATGGCTCGCGGGGTTCGTGATCCTCTGGAGTCTGCTACACTTCTACGGCGTGGATGCGGGCCTACCGACGGTACTCTCGCTCCTCGCCAGTATCATCCTGGTCTCGCACCTCATCCCCACGCCCGGAGGCGCCGGTTTTATAGAAGCCGCCGTGGCCCTGAGCGTCGGCGCCGGCGCGGGAGGAGTCGCCGCGGCCGTGCTATTGTGGCGTCTCCTAAGCTTCTACCTCATCTTTCTGATCGGGCCGGTGGCGGGCTGGCTGCTCTACCTCTCGAAGCCTCTTCCGGCTTCCGCGAAAGCCCCGCCGCGCGAACCAGGAAAGCGTCCCTGACGGCGGTCGGCATGAGCGACATCACCCTGGCCGGTATCGCGTCCAGCGTCGCCAGCCGCCGCGCCGGAACCCGGTTCGCCAGCGCTGCCCGCACCACCACCTTCGCCACCCTCTCGGGACTCGTGGCCGTCGCAGTCCCCCAGAGCGAGCTGTCGAGGAAAGACTTAAGGTAGGGACTCCAGCCATCCGCCCCATCGGAGATTCTCTCCCGCAGCGCGGCCTGGGCGCGTCCGGCGAAGGCCGTTTTCATCGCGCCGGGCTGGATGACGCCCACCTCCACGCCCCAGGGCTTGAGTTCCATCCGTAAGGAGTCGGATAGGGCTTCGAGAGCATACTTCGAGCCCGAGTACGCACCCATGAACGGCGTCACGATAAACCCGTTGGTGGAGGTAACGTTGAGAATTCTCCCCCATCCCCGCCGCCGCATCCCCGGCGCGACCGCCCGCGCCAGGCGCAGCGGCCCGTAAGCGTTCACGTCGAAATGCAACTCCACTTCGTCGAACGGTTGGCTCTCCAGAGCCCCCGGCCGGCCGACGCCCGCTATGTTCACCAGCAATTCCACCGGACCCGAAGAGGCTTCGATCTCCCCCACCACCGTCCGCACGCGCGGCTCCGATCCAACGTCGAGATCCACGATCCGAATCCCCTCCGCCGCCAGCCCGTCGAGAGCCCCGTGATCGACATCCGCCGCCCAAACGATCAGACCTTCTACCCGCAGCCCGCGCGCCACCGCCCGTCCCAGTCCTCCGGCCGCGCCAGTGACCAGCGCGACCGACGGACGCCGCAATCTTCCGGCCCTCCGCAACCAGGCCTCCGTCTCGCTCATCGCCTCCTCGAAGCTGTAGGCAGGCTCGAAGCCGAGCACCCTCTTCGCCTTCTCCGCCGGGAAGACCGCCTGGCTCGTCATCACGCCGACCATCTCCGAGGGTAGGCGAGGGTGACGTCCGAGGAGACGTTCGGCGCGTTCTCCGGTCCGGGCCACTCGTCGCGCAAGTGATGCGGGCATCCGGCGCAAGGGCTTCCCGGACATGGCGGCGTAGGCGCCGAAGAACTCGTTCCAGGTCCGTGGTCCGGCCCCGATATTGAACGTCTCGCCGGCGGCCTCGGGAACGTAGCCCGCAAGCTCGAAGGCCCGTGCTACGTCCTCGACGTACACCGGGTCTACCAGGTCCTCGCCGCTACCGATGACCGCCGGCAGGCCCTTGGATATCGCGGCGAACGGTTCTTCCGTCCAGGACGGAGACTCGGGACCGAAGATCATGGTCGGCCGCAATACGACGAGCTCGACACCCAGCCGCTCCGCCTCGCGCCGCGCCGCCCGCTCGGCCGCTATCTTGGTATCCCCGTACAGATCCCCCACGCTCCGCACCGGCGCGTCCTCCGCGAGGATACCCCGAAGGACCGGCCCGTAGACCGCGATGCTGCTCGCCAGCGCCACCCGCCGGACACCAGCGGCCGCGGCGGCCTGCACCACACCCTCCGCTCCCCCGACGTTGACGGTGTGCGCCAACTCCTCGTCGAAAGGCTTCCCCATCCAGGCGGCCAGGTGAAAGACGGCCTCGCAGCCCCGGACAAGACTCTCCAGCGCCCGCCCGTCGCGCACGTCGCCAACCACGGGCGTTGCTCCCATCTCGCGGAGCCTCCGTGCGTCCTCCTCCCGGCGGACGAGCGCCCGCACGGTTTGACCGCTATGCAACAACAGGCGGCGCACGAGGACGGAGCCCAGGGAGCCCCCGGCCCCGGTTACGGCTACCGGGCCGCCGGTCAAGCCTCCATCCTCTCCAACGGTCCCGCCGCGGGCTTCGGGCCGCCGCTCCGGACGCGGAGCAGGGAAGCGTAGATCCCCTCCAGAAGCCGCCCGCTCCGGTGTACGTCGTGCCGCCGCGCCGCCTCCGCGGCGTTGCGCCGCAGACGTCTCAATTCTTCGGTTCGATCCAGCAGCTGGCTTACGTCCCCTGTTGCCTCGTCCATCCTCTCTGGACGGTAACAGAGGCCGCAGCCCGACTCCCGCACCATCTCCCCGATGGCGCTGGTCTCGAAGTCCGCCGCGACCACCGCGCAGCTTCGGGCCATTGCCTCCAGCGTCGCGATGCTCTGTAGCTCCGTCGGCGAGGGCATCAGGAAGAGGTCACTCGCCATCAGCAAGTCCTCCTTCTCTCTCTCCGAGACGTAACCGAGGAATCGCACCCTATCGGCCAGCCCCAGCTTCGCCGTTCGCCGCTCTAGCACCCGACGCAGAGGGCCGGTTCCCGCTATCACCATTTCCCAGTCTCTCCGCCGGTGCGCGAGTTGTTCCGCGAAGGAGATCAAGTCTTGCGGTCGCTTCTCGTGCGTCAGGCGTCCGACGTGAGAGATCAGGAACCGCCGCCCCGAGAGCAACCGCTGGCGCAGCGCCGACGAACGCTCATCACCAGCGGCTTCGATGCGCGGCAGCCGGATGCCGTTGGAGACGACGTGAACCGGACGCGTCGTGTAGCTGCCCGCGAGACGCGCGGCGAACACGGTCGGCGCGACGAGACAGTCCGGGCGCTGGTAGAGGGACGAGTACCAGCGCCACAGCGTTGCCGTCACGGGGCGGCGCAGCAGGGAGAAGTGAAGGGCCGCGCTCTCTTCCTGGGTGTGGAAGCCCACGACGGACGGGACAGCCACGCGGCGGGCGAGCTGGAGCGTCCGCAAAGCGAGGGGTGTTGGCGTGTTGATCTGGACGACCTCCGCCCACTCCAGGAGGTTCCGTATCTTGCCGGAGTCCGGGACCGCGAGATGCGTCTGCTTCTCTCCGGGCCGCCACACCGGCAGCCGCTCCACGCTCACGCCGGGCGATGGCTCGGACGGTTCCCGCTCGACACCCGCCAGCGCCCGGACCTCGTGCCCGCGAGCGAGCAGCGCCTCGACGTGTCCCCCGGTAGCGGCTGCCTGCCCTCCGAACCCCGGATACAAATCGTCGGCGACGATGGCGATACGCACCCTCAGTCGCTCCCCGAAGAGCCGAACCCGCCCTCACCGCGTCCGTCGGCGCCGGCTTCGAGTGACTCGACCTCGGTGAACGCGGCGGCGGCGAACGTGACGAAGACTAGCTGCGCGATCCTCGTCCCGGCCTCGACCAGGAAGGTCTCCGTGCGGTCGTGGTTTATGAGGGGGACTTTTATCTCGCCCCGATAACCGGAGTCTATGAGACCTGGGGTGTTTACGAGCGAGATGCCGTGCCTCACGGCCAGGCCGCTGCGGGGCAGCACGAGGCCGGCAAAACCGTCGGGGATGGCGACGCAAATCCCGGTTCCAACCAACGCCCGTTCGCCGGGCTCCAGCCGCACTTCCTCGATTGAGCGCAGGTCGTAGCCTGCGTCTCCGGCGTGGGCGCGGGAAGGTTCGCGAGCCTCGGCAGTCAGACGCCGGAAAGTTACCCTTATCGCCTGCTCGTGGTCCATTCGGGGAATGGTAGCATCTTGGCTCCTTACGTCGGACGGTTGCGGAGCGGTGAGCCGATTAGCCACTTGTTCGACCTGCTATCCTTAGCTTATGAGCGAGAAGAGAGAGCGGTATCTTGTAACTTCGGCGTTGCCCTATGCCAACGGGCCGTTGCACGTCGGCCAGATCGTGGGCGCCTACCTGCCGGCGGACGTGTTCGTGCGCTACCTGCGGGCGCGTGGCGAGGACGTGGTCTATGTCTGCGGCACCGACGAGCACGGCGTCCCCATCACCCTGACCGCCGAGCGGGAGGGTAAGGACCCGCAAGAGGTCGTGGACTACTGGTGGACACACATGGAGAAGACTTTCGAGCGGTTCTGCATCTCCTTCGACAACTTCTCGCGCACATCGACGCCCTTGCACGCGAAGAACACCCAGCTCTTCTACCGCAAGTTGAAGGAGGGCGGCTACATATCCGAGGCCGAGAGCAAGCAGATGTACAGCCCGACGGAGGGACGCTTTCTGCCGGACCGCTACGTCGAGGGGACGTGTCCGGTGTGCGGCTACAAGGAGGCGCGGGGCGACCAGTGCGACAACTGCGGCTCGTGGTACGAGGCGTACGAGTTGATCGAGCCGCATTCCAAGATCACGGGCGGCCCGGCCGAGGTGCGGGAGACGATGCACCTCTACCTCGACCTCCCGAAGTTCTCCGACCGCCTGAAGGAGTACGTCGGCGGACAGGAGCACTGGCGGGGCCAGGTCAAGAACTTCATCCTCGGGATCATCGAGAACGGGCTGGAGAAGCGGCCGATCACGCGCGACATCAAGTGGGGCGTCCCGATACCGGAGCCGGGTTTCGAGGACAAGCGCTTCTACGTGTGGTTCGACGCCTGCATCGGCTACGTCTCCTCGACGATGGAGTGGGCCGAGAACGTCGGAGAGCCGGACCGCTGGCGCGAGTACTGGCAGGAGCCGGGCACGCGCCTGATCCACTTTATCGGCAAAGACAATACGGTCTTCCACGCCCTCGTCTGGCCCGCCCTACTGATGGGTGCCGGCGAGGACGGCGAAGAGCCCTACGAGCTTCCCTACGACGTGCCGGCGAACGAGTTCATGAACCTCGAAGTGGTCGTGGACGGCGAGCGGCGCGCGATGCAGATGTCCACCAGCCGAAACCTGGCCGTGTGGCTGCACGAGGCCCTCGACCGCTTCCCGGCCGACCCGCTGCGGTTCTACCTGGCGTCGAACCTACCGGAGACCGGGGACGTGGTGTTCTCGTGGCGCGAGTTCCAGAGCCGGGTGAACTCGGATTTGATCGGCAACCTCGGCAACTACATCAACCGTACCCTCTCCTTCGCCGAGAAGTACTTCGGCGGCGAGCTTCCGCGTCCCGGCGAGCTACCCGAAGACGCCCGCGAAGTCTTCGAGGACTTCAAGGCGCTGGAGGCCCGCTTCGATTCGAAGATGCTCGCGCCACGCCCGCGTGAGGCGCTCGGAGAGCTGCTGGCGATGGGCCGCCGGGCGAATCAGTTCTTCGACGCCGCCGCTCCCTGGAAGAGTCGCAAGGATGACCCGGAACGGGCGCGGGCGACACTCTACGTCTGCTCCGTCCTCCTCGGCTCCATCGCTTACCACGCCGCCCCGTACGTCCCGGAGGCTGTCGAACGGCTGCGAGAGTTCTTCGACGGTCCCATCGGCCGGGTATCGGATGTCGAGCTTCCTGAAAGCTATCGCGTGAGCGGCTCGAAACCGCTGTTCCAGAGGATCGAGGACGACGAGATCGGGGCCGCCGAGAAACAACTCTCGGACGCACTCAAGGGCGACGCGAGTTAAACGCAACGCCGCCAACAACCCCGGCCCCAAATGTCTCGATACCGTTTCAGGAGAATCAAAGGCTACCAAGTGCATCCACTACACCCTCCGCCCACGGTAGCAGCGGTAATTTAGGCGCTGCTCTGACTACATGTCTCCGATCCTGTTGCAGGTACCGGATCGCCCAAAAATCTTGTGAGAGATCGGGGCGGATGGCCGGACGCCTCGATCCGCTGGACCCGCACCGATCTCCCAGCCTACTCTATGATGTTCCGCCGCCCGTCATTCCGACGGGTTACGATGTCTGATCGGCTATGCTCTGCAGTTCGTCCTGGAGCGTCTTGACGGCCTTTTCCGGAGAGGTGTCACCCTTTAACACGGAGCTGAACTGCTCGCCCATCTTGAGGGACATGTCCGAGTAGGCCGGCGACACGGGCCGCGGCCTGGAGCTCTTGAGGGCTTCCTGACCCAGAGAGACAACCGGCACCTTGTCCTTGACCTCTTTGTCGTCGTACAGCGCAGTCGCTACCGGGAGGAACGAGCCATTGAGCGCCCGGAACTTCTGCTGCTCGGGGGCCGTCATCCACTGCACGAACTCCCACGCCTGGTCCTGTTTCTGGGAGTTGGCGTTTATCATCATGTTCCAGCCCCCAAGAGCGCTGCTTGTAGGCTGGCCCTCGGACACCGGCAGCGCTGCGATGCCGACCTGCTCCTGCTTGATCTTGGACTCGTCCGGGTTGGCCGCGAGCGCGTACATGTAGGGCCAGTTGCGGCAGAAGACGGCGTCGCCGTTGAGGAATGTGGTCTGTGACTCGGTCTCGGTAAAGTTAGTTACGGACTGGGGGGCCGCGCCGTCCGCGATAGTGCTCCGCGCCGTCGCAAGACCCGCCGCGGACTCGGGGCTATCTATGATGACCTTCGAGGGGTCGTTCGGGTCGAGGACGTCGCCGCCGTGCGTCCAGATGTACTCTAAGCCGTTGCAGACCCCGCCCTCGTAGTTGGACCCCTGGAATACGAAACCGAACTTGATGTTCTCGGACTTGGCGACCTGCATGGCCTGTTGCATAAGCTCATCCCAGGTCCTGGGCGGCTCCAAACCCGCCTTGTCCAGCAAGTCCTTGCGGTAGTAGAGCATCCCCGCATCGGTGAACCACGGCACGCCGTAGAGCTTGTCTTCGTAGGTGAGGGACTGTATGGGACCTTCGAGGAAGTCCTGCCTGTCGGATTCTTTGAAGCGGTCGGAGAGGTCGGCGATCCAGCCGTTCGCCGCGAACTGGGCCGGCCAGATGACGTCCCCGCCGATAAGGTCTATGTCGCCGCCGCCG
>CALMWA010000469.1 GCA_937873125.1 uncultured Actinomycetes bacterium
CGCTGGTCGCGGGCCTTACCGCCGTCGCCGAAGGCAACCTGAAACGCCTGCTCGCCGCCTCCACCTCCAGCCAGTACGGCCTTATGCTGCTCGCCGTCGGCGCGGGCTCCCCCATCGCCGCCACGGTCCACCTCCTCGCCCACGCAGCGATAAAGAGTTCACTGTTCCTCGGCGCCTGGGTCTTCCAGCACGCCTGCGGCTCGACCGCGTTCGCCGACCTCGGAGGCGCCGGTCGCGAGCGGCGCTGGACTTTCGCCGGCTTCGTTCTCGCGGGCCTGGCGCTCGCGGGCGTGCCGCCGCTCGCCGGGTTCTGGTCGAAGGACGCGATCCTGGCCGCCGTCTTCGAGTCGCCCTACGTGTGGCTCCTCGCCCCGCTCGCCCTCGCCGGGACGTTCCTGACCGCCGTCTACGTCGGGCGGGCGCTCGGGCTGCTATGGTGTGGTGAGGGGCGCGGCGAGCCGGTCGCGGGCGCGGGATGGATGGGTGCGGGCCTGGCGGTGCTCGTGGTCTTGGCCGCCACACTCGGTTTCGTAATCGGGCCGCTCGCCAACCTGCTCGGCGGGGAGGTCCCGAAGGATCTGCTGACCGCTGGTCTGGGCCTCGTCCTGGCCCTGGGCGGGCTGCCCCTGGGGTGGTTCGTGCCCGCCAGGCGTCTGCTCGGCCCGCTGCACGCCGCCGCCGAACGAGGGTTCCGCTTCGGTGGCGGCTTCGACGGGCTCGTCGCGCGTCCGGTGATGGCTGCGGCGTACGCCCTCGACACTCTCGACCGCAGCATACACGCGGTCGTGCTCGGCGTCGGACGGGCTGGCCTCGCCGTGGCGGGCGCCTCGCGGATCGCCGACGAGCGCGGGATCGACGGCCTCATCCGCGCGCTGGTACGCGGCACGCGAGCCCTCGGTGGCCGGGCCCGCCAGTTGCAGTCAGGACTCGTCCACAAGGAGCTGCTGCTCGCCGCCGTGGGCGGCGCGCTCATGCTCGCGTTCCTGGCCGTGGGCGTCGTCGTAGGCTTATAGAGAAAGAAAGGACCAGATGATCCCGATCGTATCCCTGACGCTCTTCCTCCCGCTACTGGGCGCACTCGTGCTGGTGGCGCTGCCGGGGATCTCCGCTCGCGGCGCGCACGTGGTGGGCCTCGTCTTCGCCGGGCTAGCCTTCGTCGGGTCGGTGGTGATGTGGGCGCGCGAGGTTCCTTCGGGGACGGGTTTCTCGCAGGTCGAGGAGATAGCCTGGATCCCCTCCATCGGCGCTGCCTACCGCGTGGGCGTGGACGGCGTAAGCCTGCCTCTCGTGCTCCTCACTACGATCCTGTTCGTAGTTTCGTTGGTATTCTCAGCTCATATTACCGACAGGGCCCGGTCTTACGTGGCCCTCTTCCTGCTGATGGAAACGGCCTCCCTCGGGGTGTTCGTGGCTCTGGACGCGATCTTGTTCTACGTCTTCTTCGAGGTGACGCTGGTGGGGATGTACTTCATCATCGCCGACTGGGGCTACGGGGAACGCCGGCGAGCGTCCCTGACGTTCTTCCTCTATACCCTGCTGGGCAGCCTGCCACTGCTGCTGGCGATACTGGGCCTCTATCTCGGCAGCGATCCGGGCACCTTCGACATGAGGGAGTACATCGCCTCTCCCCCACTCTCGGGTCTGGCGGCGATGCTCGCCCTGATCGCCATGCTCGTCACCTTCTTCGTAAAGACGCCGGTCTTCCCGTTTCACACCTGGCTCCCCCTGGCCCACACCGAGGCGCCCACGGCCGGCAGCGTGATCCTGGCCGGCGTCCTTCTAAAGCTCGGCACCTACGGCCTGGTGCGCTTCGCCTTACAGATGACCCCGGACGCCTTCCGCGCGGCGGCCCCGGTAGTGATCGTCTTCGGCGTCTTCTCCGCACTCTACGGCGCCTTCGTCGCCCTGGCGCAGACAGACCTCAAGCGCCTCGTCGCTTACACGAGCGTGAACCACATGGGCTACGTCGTGGTCGGAGTTGGCGTGGCTGCTGCGGCCACCGACGCCTCGGTGCGGGCGCTGGCGCTCGACGGGGCGATCTTGCAAATGGTGAGTCACGGCGTTGTGACCGGCGTCCTGTTCCTGCTGGTTGGGGCGCTGCAGGACCGCGCTCACACGCGCGAGATGGGTGCGTTCGGGGGGCTCTTGCGGGTGGCGCCCATCCTCGGGTGGGGGTTCATCCTGGCCGCCTTCGCTTCGTTGGGGCTGCCGGCGCTGGCGCACTTCCCGGCGGAGTTCCAGATCTTCCTCGGCACGCTCCAGGTCTACCCGGTCGCGGTGGTGGTGGTGCTCGGGATCGTCGTGACGGCCGGTCTGTACCTGCTCGCGATAGTCAGGACCTTTCTGGGCGGGCTGCCCGAGAGGTGGACCGGGATGAAGGACATGACCGCGCGGGAGGCCCTGGCGATAGTGCCGCTGCTCTTGCTGACGGTCCTGATCGGGGTCGCGCCGTTCCTGGTGCTCGACGTGATCCACCGCACGACGCAGGCGATGGGCCTGTGAGCGCTGCGGTAGAGAGAGGGGGCGCGGATGGCGCGTGACCTCGCACTCCTGGCGCCCGAGATCGCCGTCGTACTGACCGCCGTCGGCGCCCTCCTCTTCGAGATGCTCCGCCTGCCGAAGGTGGCGCTGCCGTTCACTATCGTAGGTCTTCTCGTTGCGACGGGCCTCACGGTGCCGCTGCTTGGCACGGAGACCACCGCCTTCTCGGGGACGTTCCGCATAGACGCCCTCGGTGAGTGGGCCAAGCTCGTACTGCTTCCGGCCACCATCTTGAGCGTCGTCCTGGCGTATCCGGAGGTCAAGAATACCGAGCGTGAGGGGACCGTTTACGTGCTGTTCTCGTTGACGGCTCTGGGCGCGCTCGTGCTCGCCGGGGCTGGCGACGTGATGTTCCTGGTGCTCGGGGTGCTGCTCTCCAGCATCGGCTCCTTTGCACTCGTCGCCTACCCGGCCGACGACCGCGCGACGGAGGGGGCGATGAAGTTCTTCGTGTTCGGCTCGGTCACCCTCGCGGTGATGGTATTCGGGCTCACCTACTGGTTCGGGGCAACGGGCTCCACGCTGCTCTCAGACCTGGGTCGTCTCGGAGCCGTGCCACTCGCCGCCGCCTTCGGTCTTGTGGCGGTGCTCGTGGGTCTCGGCTACAAGGCTTCGCTGGTTCCGTTCCACTTCTGGGCGCCCGACGCCTACGAGGGCGCCCCCGTCTCGGTCGCGGCCTTCCTCTCGATAGTCCCGAAGGTCGGCGCGGTCTTCGCCATTGCCCAGCTCTCGCGCGATCTGCCCGCGGAGACCGGCTGGCCGCTCGCTGTCGCGGCGCTCGCGGTGCTCTCGATGACCTACGGTAACCTCGCCGCGCTCGTGCAGGAGAATGTGGTGCGGCTTCTGGCCTACTCCTCCATCGCGCAGTCCGGTTACTTTCTGCTCGGCGTGGTCGCACTCGGAGAGAGCGGCCTCGCGGTGAGGTCGCTCGTCGTCTTTGCTGCAGCCTACGCCGCTATGAACCTGGGGGCGTTTGCCATCGTCCTTTTGGCCGGACGAACTCTTCGGGACTTCGCCGGGCTCGGGCGGTCGCGGCCGGCGGCCGGGGCGGCGATGGTGGTGTTCCTGATCTCGCTCGTCGGCATCCCCCCTCTGGGCGGCTTCGTGGGCAAGCTCCTCCTCTTCGGCGCGGCCATCGACGCCGGGTTCATCTGGCTGGCCGTCGTCGGTATACTCAATAGCGTCGTCTCGTTGGCGGTGTACCTCAGGATCGTCGTCCCGATGTACGGACAAGCGAAGGAGAAACCCGACTCCCCGGTGCCGGTCGCGGCGGTGTGGGTGACGGCGCTGACGTTTACCCTGGGCATAGGTCTTGCGGCTCAGGTACTGCTAGGACAGGTGACGTGAGGAACTGTGCTGTGTGCCGCCTGGAATAGAGAGAAGCACGTGGAGACCCGGGGACTCCAAGTGCTACCGAAGCCGGGATGGTGGCCAGCACGAATTCTCATAGGACGCCCGCCAGAGGCAGCTGGTTTCGCCCGATGTCGTTCGTGGCAGCAGAGGATGGGTGGCTCTATGCAGGAGATGCTGGGGAGCGACTCAACCGACGAGATGTTCCTCCGCATATGATCCCGCATCCCCAGATGGCCGTGGACATGTCCGAGAAGGCTCTCGATGAGGCCGGGCACCCCGAGCTCAAGGACCTGGCTCGCAAGATCATTGACGAGCAGTCGGCGGAGATAGAGCTGATGGAGGGCTACCTTGAAGAGATCGAAGCGGCGGAGAAAGGTTAGCGGAAGAATAGACCGTATCCACGTGGGACATGATATGCAGCTTTCCAGCGGGACGAACGCGGTTAGCGGCCCCGCCAGGAGGCTATATAATTTGGTTACTTTGATGATGCGGCGTACACACCCGATCCTGCTGGCGATCCTCGTTACCGCCTTCGTGTCTCTCTACCCTTACCTGGGGACTATGGAGATGTGCCACTCGGATGAGTGCCCGTACGCCGTCCAGTCCTCGACGCAGTCCCCGATAAGCTCTGCCGGTATAACCGGACTGTGCCTGGGCGCCGTACTCGCGGTGTCCTCTGCTGGAGTCCTTGCCTTCGGTTCGCGCTACGGCCGCCGGATCATCAGCGACGACGCGCGGCCTGGGGACATCTTCCTTTCCCTCGATCCTCCCCCTCCCCAGCTCTCCCTGGGCGTATAACCAGCCGTAAACCTCGTCCACACGCTTCGTGAGGCGCGACTAACCCGAAAGATAAGATAACGGCATGCCCGCCCTGCGGCTGGAACGCGCGAATGGACACAGCCCACTACCCTTTTAGGAGGATAAACAGAATGCGGATGTTAAAGATGTGTTTTAACTGGAAGGTCTTGGCCGGGCTCACGGTTGTCGGGGTCGGGATCTACGCCGTCGCTCCGGGCCTGGCGGCCGCGGCTCTCCCGATCCTGCTACTCGCGATCTGCCCGCTCTCGATGCTCTTTATGATGAAAACCATGCAGGGAGATGGACGCGACGATGGGCCGCAAGCTCCGGAGACAGGCGTCGCCTTGTCCCGCGAGGAACGGCTCTCCCGGCTGCGAGCGGAACAGGCGAACCTCGCCGGACAGAGCGATGCGCTGGAGCAAGAGACCCGGTCGCAGGCGAACGGGAGTGCTCTGACCGGGCGCGTCCGGGAAGTACGGCCGAAACCGAGCCGGAGAGGACAGGATCTTGAGCGATAAAGTCAGGAACGCGAAGCGGCAGGAGCCGTCGGATCGGAAGACGGACGTCCAGCACCAGCGGCTGGACGCCGAGGCCACGCGGCAACTGCGGAAGAAGGTTGCGATCTGGGGATCGCTCGCTGCGCTCGTGCTGGTGGCGTTCGCGGTGGCGGTCTTCTTGTCGGTCGGCTCGGACTCCACAGAGCGACCATACGTGGGCGGGGACCTGCACGCGATGGCGGTTGACCCGGCGAAGACCGGGCGGGTGATGGTTGGAGGTCACGGCGGCGGGGCCGTAAGCGACGATGGCGGGGAGACGTGGCGGCAGATATCCGATCTGGATGGCGCGGACCCGATGGGCTGGGTCGTGGACCCGAACGATCCCGAGAAGGCGTACGTCGCTGGACACCCCGGCTTCTTCCGCTCTGGAGACGGCGGCGAGAGCTGGAACCTGGACAACTCCGGCCTGCCCGCCACCGACGTGCACGGCCTCGGCATAGATCCGCGAAACCCCGACACCCTCTATGCCTACGTCGCCGGCGCCGGCCTATACCGGAGCCCGGACGCCGGTGGGACCTGGGAGCAGGTCAACGACGCGGTGTCCGTCATGGGACCGATCCTGGTCGACCCCCAAAACCCCAACGACCTCTATCTGGCATCGATGAAGGGCGGCTTCCAGAAGAGCCCGGACGGCGGAGAGAGCTGGGAGCAGGTCGGAACCATACCCGGCGGCATGGCAACGTGGGTCTCCCAGGACCGCATGAACCCCGGTACATTCTATGCAGCGGGCGGCGGACAAGCGTACAAGAGCACCGACGAAGGCAAGACCTGGCAGGCGGCGAGCGAGGGGCTCCCAGGTAGTATCTCGGTGGTGGCGGTGTCGCCCGACGACCCGCGGATCGTCTACGCGGGCGCGCTCGACGGTGAAGAGGCTCTCGTGTACCGCAGCGAAGATAGTGGTGAGAGTTGGCAGCCGCGGAACTAGATTGCTCACGATCTCTGGGGTCGGGTTGCTCCACTTGTAGTCGCAGAACGAGGAAGGGAGAAATAAGGCTTAACAGGAAAGGAACAAAGTAGCCGGGGACGCGGAAGCGGAGCGCTCGCTCTCGGCGGCCTTGTCGAAGCGAGAAACCCTGGCGTCTGGCAGCTCGCCGCCCAGGCCGAGGGCACGAAGAATGTAACGCACGTCTTCCTCTACGAGGGCAGCACCGCTCCAGAGTCCCCGGCGGAGCAACAACCGACCGAACTCAAGGGAGGATGCTCTCCTACGCCATGCTCCGCGCCGCACCGGAGGCCGGTGATATACCGGCGGGCGAGCCGGATGGGGTCGAGGTCTTCCCCCTCAACGGGGACGAAAACGCTACATCTGGACCATAAACGGCGAGACCTTCGAGGAAGCCAGGCAGAGAAAGATAGGCCGCCACGAGCGGTTGCGCTTCGAGCTCGAAAACAAGAGCATGATGGCTCACCCTATGCACCTGCACGGCTATTCCTTCCGGGTGGACAACGGTATCGGGCGAGGTCCAATCAAGGATACCGTCCTCGTCGAGCCACTGCAGAAGGTCGCCATCGACTGGGTTGGGGACAACCCCGGCTCCTGCGCGCTGAACTGTCCCATCAAGAGGCTAACGTGATGCGGATGGTGGAGATCGTGTAGAGCGTTCGCCGAGTATCCTCCGTGAAGCGGAGTGTCGGACCTGAGAGGCTACCTCATCCCATTTGGGACGTGCGCCTTCCGCGGAACGTTCGGCCGGCGCGAACCGGCCTTTTGTCCGGTGCAGGGCCACCCCGGCGCGGTAAAATCTTCTACAAGCTCCTCGAAGTCGAGGGCGTTCGGGAAAGGAGACAGATATGCGGCGGACGACAACTCTGATGTTGACCGGGGCCTTGCTCGTGGTCCTGGCCGCAGGGACCGCGGCGGCTCAGACGGTGGCGATCGTCGACTGCAACCTCGGCGGTCCCTGCGTGGGCACCCCCGGAAACGACCAGATCACCGGCTCGGACGAACGCGACGAGATCCGGGCCCGCGCCGGCGACGATGAAGCGAGGGCCCGCGGCGGCGGCGACCTGGTGTACGGTGCTAGTGGCGCGGACCTGATCTACGGCGGTGGCGGCACGGACGAGATCCGCGGCGGCCCGGGTAGAGATAACCTTTACGGCGGTCCCGGCAGGGACACCGTGCTCGGCGGGTGGGGCGACGACTACGTCAACACCGCGGACGGAAGACGGGACTTCGTGGATTGCGGCCCCGGCGCGGACTCCTTCACCGTAGACCCCGTCGACGTGGTACGCAACTGCGAGTACCCGGCCCTGTAAGCCCGGAACTTAAGGTCGCCCCGTGGCGGTCCACGTCCTGCTCCGCCCCGGCTCGGGCGAACCGGCCTACGGAGGAGCTACGAAGCCTCCGGACCGTCGTACATGGCGGCCGTCTGCGAGCGCCACTTCAGGAGCTCTTCGCGCCAGCGCTCTAGCTCTCCGGCCGGGATCTCCTCGGCGATGTTGTTCTTCTCCAGGGAGTCTTTTCTCAGATCGTAGACCTCGTCGGGTTTGGTGCCGTAGTTGTAGATGTACTTCTGGTAGCCCTCAATGCGCGTCGTGCACAAGGGGTCCGGCCGGCAGTTGAAGAAGAACGTTCGGTCTTCGGGCAAGGAGCCGAGGATGGACTTTCCAGGGTAGTCGCCACCGGAGGTCTCGTAGCCCAGCATCCCCAGGAGGGTCGGGACGATGTCCATCTGGGTCACGGGGGTGTCCGCACCGATCCGCAATCCCTCGGGAAGCTGGGAGTCGACGATCATCAGCGGGATCTTCAGCCCTTCTTCGTAGGGGACGCCATCGTGGCCCTTGACCCCGTGCTCACCGAAGGCCTCCCCGTGGTCGCCCAGGATCACGAAGACCGTGTCCTCGTAGAGGCCGAGGTCCTTGTACTGGTTTATGAGGTTCCTGACGAAGAAGTCCACGTAACGCACCGAGTTCAGGTAGCGGTTGAACACGTCGTCTTCGGCGAAGTCTTTTCGCCCGTAACGGTCCGGCGCAAGGTACTCGTGATGAGGAGTTATGGTGTCGTACATCGCCACGAACGGCCCCTTCTCGCCGTTATCCTCCAGCCACTTTTTGCTCGGCTGGAGCATTATGTCGTCCTCGTAGCCCAGGTATCCGGCCTGCTGGAATCCTTCCTTGTCCATGTCTTCGAGGGCCTGGAAGTACTCGTAGCCGAAGTTCTCCGTGAGTTGCGGGCGGTTCTCGAACTTCTCGGTGGCCGACTGGAAGTACGCGGTGTTGTAACCCTGCTCCGAGAGGAGTGTCGGGAGGCAGCGGGCGGGGACGCCACCGGGCTCGGCTTCGCGGATCTCGGTCAACGGGTCCGGGTAGATGCCGCAGTTGACGGAGGTGAGGGCTTTCGAGGTGTGCGGGAAAGTCGAGTATGCCCGCTCGGCGAAGATGCTTTTCTTCGAAAGTTCGTCGAGGAATGGGGTAGTCTCTAGACTAGGGTTGTATGGAGTCACGGAGCGGGCGCGGGTAGACTCCAGAGAGATCAGGACAACGTTACGCTTCTCGGTCCGCGAGGTCTCCTGCAACTTTACCTTCTCGACCGGGCTCTCGACGGCCGCGCCGCTCTTCCCGGTGCTGACTTCCTCCGTGCCCTGCCCCCCGAAGCCTGTCAGCAGCACGTTGACAGGCGGGCTGAGGGAGAAGGAGCGGTTAGCGTCGGCCGTCCCCGGAGAGAGCGAGAACCCAACGAGTCCGGCCGCTGCCAGACAAAGCCCAGCCGCCGCCAGCCGGGATACACCCGTTCCCCCGTCTCGCATTGGTAGGGCTCTTCTCCGGGCGAGCAGTCGCACGGCGGTCCAGGGGCCGAGGATCACGTAGAGGAACGCTGCGGCGAGCACGAACCAGGCATAGGCGGGGGCCGTGCCGGTTATGATGTCCTTGACCTCTCCGAGCGTGCCCAGGTAGAAGACGATGACGCCGTAATCCAGCGTCGAACCTGTGGCCACCAGGTACTGGTAGGAGACCGTCGTTACAATCACCACCAGGAGTGAGGCGGTGTGGAGGAAGATGACGACCACCCCGCGCGCGACGCCCCGGCGGAATACGGCGAACAATCCGATCCACAAGATGACGTAACCGAGGTTGAAGAGAAGATCCGACCGGACGAGCTTCAAGAACTCCAGTGTTCCGCCGGGGCTCTCTTGGGCCACGGTGCTCGCGACCTTCAGGGCCAGGTTATAGACCGCGAGTGGGATCAGCAGGGCCAGCAAATACGTCCAATCGCGGCTGCCTAGAAGTCCCCCGAGAAGATCGACTGCGTTCGTTCTGTAGCTTCTTCGGGTCATGATCCGGGAGATTCTATACGCTATTTAACGAGAAGTTCATGAAGCTCCGGGCCTGGGAGTAACAGTTGCCGACGGGCGCGAAGCCTCGTCCACTCGCTACGTAGGAGCAATCCGGTACCAGGGCGGTGTAATATCTAGCGGTTGGAAAGGACTACGGTAGGCAGCGTGGGCAGAAGGGTCGACAGGTTCTGGGACGTAGATGTGGTCCGGGGCGTCGCCATCGTGATGGTGGTCTTTTACCATCTGATCTTCGATCTGGATAACTTCGGCGGTTACCCGATAGAGTCCACCGACGGCTTCTGGGCCTTCTTCGCGGACACCAGCGCGTTCCTCTTCGTCTTCCTGGTTGGCCTGTCGTTGTCGATCAGCCGCGCGAGGGCCGGGGCCGAGGAGCAGAGTCTCTTCGGTAAGTACCTGTACCGGGGGTTGAGGATTATCGCGTGGGGGATGCTGATAACGCTCGTGTTCCGGCTGGTAGAGTTCGGGTACGTGATCTTCGGTATCCTGCACCTGCTCGGCCTCTCCGTCATCCTCGCCTACCCGCTTTTGAAGCTCAGGTACGCAAACCTCGTCCTGGGACTCGCCGTAATAGCAGCCGGGGTCTACATGCAGACCCAGGATTTCGTAGTGGGCGGTGTCGCCGGCGTCCTACTGACCCCTTTGGGCGTCCTTCCCGAGGGTCTGATGATGCCAGACTACAGGCCGCTACTGCCGTGGTTCGGCGTGGTGCTCCTGGGGCTGTTCTTCGGCAACGCCGCTTACCTCGTCTGGAGGAAGAAGTCTCCACTATCCCTGGTTCCCCGTGCAGCCAGGCCCCTTGCTTTCCTCGGACGACACACGCTCTTTATCTACCTCGTCCACCAGCCCGTGCTGATCGCGACGCTCTGGGCGCTCGGGATTATAAACCTGGGCTTCTGAGTAACTTTAATAGCCGGCTACGGCAGCCGGTAAGCAGCGTCCGCCCTGGCGCGCCATTCCAACAGGGTTTCGCGCCGCTTCTTTAACTCTTCCGGCGGCATCTCGCCTGCGCGGTTGTCCCTCTCCAGAGGATCTCTGCTCAGATCGTAAAATTCGTCGGGCTGGTTGCCATAGTGGTAAACGTACTTCTCGTCCCCCCGCAAGCTCGCCAGGCACTTATTCTCGTACCAGCAACTGAACATGACTGTCCGGCCCTCTGGCACGTCGGAGAAAGAGTAGCCAGGATACTCCCCGCCAGTCATCCTGTAGCCCAGCAGGTCCGTCACGGTCGGAAGAACGTCCAGTTGGGTTACAGGCTTCTGGATTCTCTCGCCGTCGGGACGTTGCGGATCCACGATCATCAGGGGTATGCGCATACCTTCCTCCCAGATCACGTTGTCGTGCTGGCTGCGGCCGTGCTCCCCGAAGGCCTCGCCATGATCACCGTAGATCACGAAGACGGTATCCTTATAGAGGCCCTGTTCCTTGTACTGGTCGATCAGGTTCTTCACGAAAAAGTCGACGTAGCGCACGGAATTCAGGTAGCGGTTCAGGGTATCATCTTCGGCGAAGTCCTCGCGACCGTAGCGCTTGTCCGGGGCGAGGTACTGGTGGTGGGGCGTGATCGTCTCGTAGGTGGCTACAAAGGGCTCATCGCCATTATCCTCCAACCACGTCTTGCTCGGCTCTAGCATTATGTCGTCCTCGTAACCAAAGTAGTTGGCTTTCTGGAAGCCCTCCTTGCTCATAGTTTCGACCGGGTAGAACTCCTTGTAGCCCATCTGCTTCACGACCTCCGGGCGACGCTCGAAGGTCTGGACGGAGGAGGTGAAGTAGACGGAGTCGTATCCTCGATCACCCAGCAACTCGGGGAGGCAGCGAGCGGGGACGTCGTCTCCCACGGCGGAGGTCCC
>CALMWA010000470.1 GCA_937873125.1 uncultured Actinomycetes bacterium
TGTTGCCCATCTTCGACCCCTTTCACAGAACCTGATCGCTTAACTCTGATCGGTCCGCGAAAGCGGGTCAAACCCAGGTCAACGTTAAGCGCGTTGACCGGAGACCCACTAATGAAGTCACCAGTCGACTTGGATACATGCGTTCCTGAACCTGCGAAGGCGTCTACGTAGGCATGGTGTAGATAGCTACGTTTAGGATCATTCATGATCGTGGAATAAGCGCGTCCGTACTCCTGAACGATGTCTAGCTTGACCTCAGACCATTCTCCTATTTCGGAATATTCCAACTGCACTTCTCCATGCTTGAACCTGACGGACAGTCCGATTAGTCTACCACCAGACTTGTCGCTATCCTAGCATGATGACTGCACTTCAGTTGTACAGAGTTTAGCGCGAGTATCATGGTCGTATTTATTAGACCTGATCGGTGCTTTAGCCCGTCAGGAGGCGTGTTAGCCGCAGGTGGACGCCCTCGTCCTCGTCGGTGACGTAGTAGGCGCGGCCTTCGTGGGTGACGGCGATGCCCTCGACGCGCGGGAGGGTCGGAAACTCGCGGATGAACTCGGCTTCGAGGACGCCGGAGTGGGCGTCGGGCTTCGCCGGTAGTGTGCAGCGGAAGTGGGTGGCGACGGTCTCCCGGCCGCCGGGGTAGTCCTGCACGAGGACGCTCTGCTTGTCGCGGCTGTCCACGTTGCCGGTTACCAGGTGAAGTTCTTCGACGTCTCCGGTCTGGAGCAGTGCGAGATCCCGGACTCCGGCTATCTCTCCGCCCTTGCCGATGGCGGCGTCCACGGTCCAGAAGCCTCGGACTTCGGGTAGCTCGTCGCCGGGCTCGAAGAGGCGGTCGATGCCTTCCAGCTCGATGAGGATGGGACGGCCGTCGGCGGCGGTCGGGAAGCGGAGGCCGAGGAGGAGGGTGCCGCTCTGGCGGAAGGCGGCGCCTTCTATGTTGATCGGGTAGTCGTCCTCACGCACGAGGCCGGCCCAACCTTTGTTCTTCTCCTCACCGCGCCGGATGGTCGCCGCGATGAGGGCTTCGTGGGACTCGGGGCCGAGCGGGATGAGGTCGGGGCCGTTGGCTTTCAGGGCGTCGTTTATGAGGCGGTGGAGGGCGAAGCTCCGGCGTGAGATCTCCACGTCCATCGCCGGGTCTTCGGTTACGTGTCCCACTTCCGCCTCCCGGAAGCGGGCGACGAAGCCGCGCTTGGGCTGCAGGGGACCGGCCTTGCTCCCGAAGTGGGAACCGAGGATATAGACGAAGCCGGTACGATCATCGCGGGTGATGGCCTCGGCGTCCTCGGTCTTGCCCGTGTCGCCGAGCGTCCGGGCGTGGAGGCGTTCGATCTCCCAGCCCTCGTCCTCGGGGGCGTCGCTCCGGTGGCCGATGGCGGCGACGCAGTCCTCTATCTTCCCCTCATCCAGGACCGCCCAGAACCCGGTATCCCACCCGTGCTCCCACAGCAACCCCTCGTCCTCGATAGTCAGTAACCCCGACGCCTCGTTGGGGTGCAGGTTGAGATCCATCTGAAAAAGCCCATCATCAGCCGTCACTGGCTACCTCCTCGGTCCCTCTGTCCGGGCACGTACTATCTTACGCCGCAAGGCGGAGAAAAGTTCCGCGAGACCGCTACGAACGAAGGAGCGAAGCCTCGCGTCTCCGCCCCGGTCGAGCTACGAGTGTGGCACGATGGCGACCTTACCTAGCGGACACGCGAGGGCTGCTCTGCTGCCGTGCCCCTTAGCGACCAGAGTTGACTACCAAGAATTACCCAGGCCCCTCCGTACGGGACCGTCAACGCAAGTCCGGCGATATCCACCAAGCCGATGGCGGCTACAAGGACTACGCCAACGAAACCTACCGGCAGGGCGATGATGAGCAGCAGCGCTCCTAGCCGAGATGCCGCTCTCGCCCGCCAGAGGGCGATGCCGAGAAGGATCGCGCCCACACCCGACACGAGCGCGCCCAAGAAGCCGAGGTCCTGTCCCGCCAGTATGAGACCTCTGAGACCATCCGAGGACAGCAAAACCGCGGGGATGCTGCCAAAGAAAATCATCGCATACCCGACGAAGATCACAATAACGCCCGCCGCACCCAGCCGTCCGTATCTTCCCTTGTATCGGTTACGCAGAGCCAGCAGGCCCACGATCAGCAGGACCGCGATGACGACCAGCACGAAGTTGTACGGCCGGAAGACCGGATGTTCGGGAGCCCTGCCACCAAAGAGAGTCTCGCGCAACGGCGTAAGCGCCCATAGCGCACCGCCCACAATGCTCGCCAGCCCGCCCCACCGGATAAGGATCGAAGACGACAAAGGTTTCCTCCCCACTCGGATTTTCCTGGAAGACAATGATGCCACCAAGCACGATTTGGTGCATCCGTCAGGGGTTAGGGTGAGTTGACTACGTTATCGCCATATTTTTCTCCGGCTCAACTACTGCGTGTAACATGAAGATCCAGGCGGGCGGCATGCTCGACCTGGTACCACGAGGAGAGGAGATGACGATGGCGCTTACAGCCGGCTCCGGACCGTTCAGCGAACGCAGCGCGGGCACGTTCAACTTCGACAAGGCGGTGCTCAAGCCGCACACCCTTTATCTGGAAGGCTCTCCGCGACGGGTACGGGTCTTCTTCGGCGGCGAGTGCGTTGCGGATAGCCGCTCGGTGAAGCTTCTGCACGAGACCGGGCATCTGCCCGTCTACTACTTCCCCGAGGAGGACATGCGGATGGATCTCCTGGAGCCAACGGACCACGCGACCCACTGTCCGTTCAAGGGCGACGCCTCGTACTGGTCGGTGAGGGTGGGCGACCGCGTCGCCGAGAATGCGGTGTGGGGCTACCCGGAACCGCTGGAGGATTGCCCCCCGATCTCGGGCCTGATCGCCTTCTACTGGCGTGCGATGGACGCCTGGTTCGAGGAGGACGAGGAGGTCTTCATTCACCCCCGCGACCCGTACCATCGCGTGGACGTCCTGGACAGCTCCCGCCATGTCAGGATCACGGTCGGCGGCGAGGTCGTCGCGGAGTCGGAGCGTCCGAAGATCCTCTTCGAGACCTCCCTGCCGCCGCGCTACTATCTACCTCCCGAAGACGTGCGGATGGACCTGCTCACCCCGACGGACAAGAGAACCGGCTGTCCGTACAAGGGCACGGCGTACTACTGGACGGTCGAAGCCGGCGGCCAGAGCACCGAGGACGTAGTCTGGAGCTACCCGGAGCCCATCACCGCGGCCGAGAAGATACGGGACCATCTCTGTTTCTTCAACGAGAAGGTGGATATAGAGGTAGATGGCGAGCCGCAGGAGCGTCCCGAGACGCAGTGGTCGTAAGACCTACCAGACCTGCCAGCGCGCGGGCGTGATCCGGAGCGCCACGGAGAAGGCCCGCGCGAAGCCTTCGGGGTCGTACCCGATCCTGGCGATGGCCCCCCGGTACTTCTCCAAATATTCGGGGATTTCGGTGGCGGGCGGCGCGTCCGCCAGGATCTCGGCCATCCCCTCGGCGCGGACCACATCGCCGCCGTGGGCATTGGAGTTCAGGTTGAGATCGACGCGGGCGTTGTGGGAGATATTGCGCAGCTTCTGCCGGCCTTCCTGGGAGTAGATCAAAAACGTCTCTCCGTCCCACAGAAACCAAACAGGCACCGACTGCGGCTGACCGTCCGCGCGTACCGTCGTCAGCCACGCGATCTCCTCCTCACCCAACCGCTTCTCAGCACGCCCCCCGGCCTCGGTCGTCCTGTCGAACACCCGCTCCTCCTTCCCGAACCCTTCCCGACACCCCTAGCCTAACCGACAATCCGAATCCCCGCCGCACCTTTCTTTACGTTACAAATATGTTGCAATTAAGTTACGATGTGTTACGTTTTCGGCTGTGAACGTACTGAGATCAAAGAGGCTGCCACCGTTGGCGTTTCTGGGACTGACTCTGCTCGGCCTGCTCGGAGTCGTCATGTTTCTCTCGATACCGGGTGATGATCGCGAGCCTGTTCGGGAAGCCGCGGTCGTCCGGCACGGTGACCCGGCCGCCGCTCCTCAAGCCTCTCGAGCGGATGCAGGTGGAGTGAAAACGATGGACGCTTCGTACTACGGCCACGAACTGGAGGGCAGCCCAACGGCCAGCGGCGAGCCCTTCGATCCCGAGGGACTCACTGCGGCCCACAAGACGCTGCCGCTGGGGACCAGGCTGAAAGTGAGCCGGGGCGGCGAGTCCGTCAAGGTCACGGTGAACGACCGGGGTCCTTACGTAGCCGGCCGCGACCTGGACCTATCTCTGGCCGCTGCGCGCGAGATAGGGCTCACCGGCGCCGCGGAAGCGCCGGTGCGCGTGTCCACGCTGTAGCCCGTGGACGACACTACTCGGAAGTAAGGCCCTTTCTCCGCAACTCCTCCAACGCTTTCTCGGACTTCCCGAGGCCTTCGAGGCCCATCCCGTGCAGTATCTCCGGGGCCTTGGTGAACTGGATCTCCGAGTACTCGACCACCTGCCAGTGGTTACCCCACGGGTCGAGAAAATCCAGGCCTCTTCCGGGTAGGATCTCCACGCCCATTTTCCCGAGCGCCCGCCGGACGGCCTTCACGTCGTCTACCACCATACCAATATGACGATGCTCGTCCGGCGACTGGCCGCGACCTTCGGACAGGGCGATGAACTGGTCGCCGGCGTCGATAAACGCCATCCTCGGGGTGCGGCCGCGCAGCTTTACCTCGAAGAGCCGCCCGTAGAATTCCAGCGCCTCCTCGATGTCGCCGACCTCCAGGGCGACGTGGTTGAAGCCGACCAGCTTTGCGTTGGGCGCCATTTTTCCCATTATCCTCGTGCGCGGGCTCCGTCGCTACCGCGTATCCGGCCCACTCGTGCTCTCAGAGCTGCGGCAGTACCGACTCGGCCATGGCCTCCAGGCCGTCGGTGTCGTCCGCCTCCATCCACTGTAACATCACCCGCTGCACACTAGCCTCATCCAGCCGGCCAAGTCCCTCGACGACCTCCGACGCGGTTCCGACAATGATGCCCTGGGCGCGCAACTCTTCCGCCTCCTGCCCCGCAAGCTTGCGACGTACATCGGCGTCGGTGCGGCTGAAGACAACGCGCGTCATCAACGTCCGGCGTACCTCCTCGGGAGACCGGCCGGCCTGCGGCAACAGTTCGTCCAGGCGAGCGTTGAGCTCGACGAAACGTTCCGGCGTCACGAAGACGGCGTTCCACTCGTCGGCGTAACGGGCAGCCAGGGGCAGTGTCCGCCGCACGCCGTTGCCACCGATGACGATGGGTACACCGCCGGGTCGTGGGGAGCGAGGCATCAGCATGGCGTCGCGCAGGTCGTAGAACTCGCC
>CALMWA010000471.1 GCA_937873125.1 uncultured Actinomycetes bacterium
GGCGAGCGTCAGGACGAGGGCGATGGGAACGGCGGTGCTGCTGCGGCGGATGGCGAGGGCGTTGATTTTCGGTCCGATCACCCCGAGCAACGCCGGAAGCAGCGTGAGCGCCGCCGAGACGGAGACGAAGACCACGATCACACCCGCTACGCCTATCGAGCGCATGAACATATACGGGAAGAACAGCAACCCCGACAGCCCGATCAAGACCGCCGTCCCCGAGAAGAAAATGGAACGCCCTGCCGTCGCCACCATCCTAGGCACCGCCTCCGAGACCGAGTAATCCTCAAGCTCCTCCCGGAACCGGCTCACGGCGAAGAGCGCGTAGTCGATCCCGAGCCCCAAACCCAGCATCGTAGCTATGCTCAACACGAAGACCGACATATCGTAGGAGCCCGCGACGAAGAACAGCGCCGCCAGCGACGCCGCGACGCTCACCCCGCCGATGACGACGGGAATACTCGCCGCGACCAGCGTCCCGAATGCGACAACCAGGATGACTAAAGCCAGCGGGAATGCATACTTCTCAGCCCGCCGGATGTCCTCGTTGCTGGCGTTCTGGATGTCGAGGTACACGGCAGGAGCGCCGGTAACGTAGGTCTTCAACTCGTCGTGGCGCACCTGGTTCCGCACCTCGTCCACGATGTCCTGGGTCTGGTCTATGGAGATGTCGAAGCCGACGACGGCGTAGGCTTTCTTGCCGTCCTCGGATATAAAGCGAGAATCCTTCGTGTCGGAGTAGGTCGTAACGTAGCGGACCTCATCGAGTTCCCGCAGGTCCTCAAGTGCCCGGTTCTGTTTCTCCTGGAACTCCTCACCGCGGGCCGGTAGTCCTTCGCCATCGAAGACTATCGTCAGGGTGGCCGGCGAGACGCCGAACTCGTCGACCATAACGTCCTGAACCCGCTCGGCCTCCGAGTTCGCACCGTCGAAACCGCCGCCTTTTAGCTCTTCTCCCAGTCGCGGAGCGAAGAACGCGCTCGCAACGAGGAGCGCTGCCCAGAATACCAAAACCGGCCATCGGTAACGGTAGACGAAAACCCCGAGGCGCTCGAACGCCCTCACCGCCGGATCAGACCTCTGCTGATAACTCTGTTCATCGGGCTATATGGTAGCCGAGTTTGGCGGCCGGACTAGTATCTCTATTACACCGGACGACGGCGCGGGAGGGTGAGCGAGAGCAGCAGTCCCACAATCGGCAGGGCGGCGATGACGAGCATGGTGAAGGAGAGACCGCGAACGTCGGCGATGGCGCCGAGCAGGGGAGCTCCCAATCCGCCGAGGCCGATCGAGAGGCCCATCGTGATGCCGGCGGCTAGACCGATCCTGCCGGGCAGGTACTCCTGGCCCATGACGACCGTTACCCCGAACGTGCCTATCGTTGCCGCCCCGACCAGGACCAGTACGGCCATCCCGGCAAACGGTCCGACGAGGGTGAAGGCGAAGATCAGGGGCGGCAGCGCCACCATAGAAGCGGCCAACACAGCGCGCCTCCCGAACCTGTCGGCGAGCGGCCCCATGAGAAGCGTACCCACCGCCCCACTAGCTAGCATCACGGTTAGCGCCGTATTCCCGAGGGCCGCGCTCACACCGAGGACCTGCTCGTAGTACGAGGCCACGTAGGCGACGAGGCCGAAGTAGGCAAACGATCGAACGGTCACTACCCCGATCATGCAAATAAACGGTCCCCAGTGTTCCGGGAGCTTCTCGGGCGTGCGCTCGTCGCTCTCTTTCTCGACCGTGGCCGGCTCGAAGCGGCGCATCCGTGGGATCTCGACCACGAGGACACCGGCCATCAGGAGTGCGGGAACGGCGAGGAAGAGCGTACCCGGCAACCCGAAGATCAGCACCAACGGCGTCGTGACGAGCGGCCCGAGCGCGAAACCAGCGTTGCCGCCGACCGAGAAGAAGCTCATCCCCCGCGCCCGTCGAGACCCGGAGACGTAGTTCGCGAAGCGGGCGGCTTCCGGGTGGAATGCCGCGACTCCCAGACCACTCAAGGTGACGCACAGAAGGATCAGGGGAAATGTTGGCGCGACCCCGGCGAGCGCCATGCCCGCGCCGCCGAGCAGCACGCCGAGCGGCATGAGCGCGGGGATCGCACGGTTATCAGAGAAGATGCCGAATAACGGCTGGACCACGGAGGAACTGACCGTCGCGGCCAGCACCAGCGACCCCGCCGCCGCCAGCGACAGACCTCTCTCCGCTACTAGGAACGGTATGAGCGCGGCGACCGCGCCCTGATTGAGGTCCGTAAACAGGTGTCCGGACGAGAGAGCAGCCATCGCCCGCCGGTCCACGCCTTTATGAGATATTACGCTCAGGCCGTCTCCTCGACTCTCCTCACTAACGACGACAGAGATGGTATCAGTCGCCGTCGGTCTCGTAGGCGGATAGTGCCCATACCCTGGTCGTCCGGGCAAGTGCCAGAACCTCTTTAACGACCGCGACGGCTTCCGCGGCGGGTTCTTCGGGCGCCGGGCGGACGTTACGCGCAGGTGAGATCCTCACGACACTCTCCGGCGCTTTCTCCCCGATCTCCGCCAGCTCCCACGCGCGGCTCAGGGCACTCCGGTAGCCTCCGATCTCATCCACCAGGCCGTGTTCCAGCGCCTCTCTACCCGTCCAGACTCGGCCTCCGGCGATGTCCTCGACCTCTTGCAGGCTCATGTCGCGGCCCTTCCCTACCCGATCCTTGAACTCATCGTAGATAAAGAGGAGCTGTCCGGTGAGTGACGCGATCTCCTCGGCCGTGGGGGCATAAGAGGGGTCCAGAAAACCCGCGTGGTCGCCGCGCTCGACGGCTACGGGGTTGACGCCGAGCTTCCCGTAGAGGTTCGCCGCGGTGGACCGGATGATGATCACGCCGATGGAGCCGGTGATGGTGTTGGCGCGGGCGACGATATGGTCGGCCGCCGCGGAGACGTAGTAGCCACCGGAGGCGGCTGCTTCGCCCATCAAGACTACGACGGGCTTCTTCGCACGGATACGCTCGACCTCGCGCCAGATGAGATCCGACGCCAGAGCGTCCCCACCCCGCGAATCAACGTGAAACAACACGGACGCCACCCGCCGATTCTTCTCCGCGACCCGCAGCGCCGCGACGACCGACTCGTCCCCGGCCTGCTCTCCACCCAGGAACGGCAGCGGCACCGGCAACCGGCGACTCTTGCCCCGCACTATCGCGCCAGAGAGGCTCACGAGCCCGACCGCCTTGCGCGCTCGCCTGCGGTACGGTACGCGCAGAACCCCGCGCGCCACATCCCACTCCGAAATCCTCGCCCGGTCGTCCCCAGCGCCCAATCGTTCGGGTAACTCGTCCTCGTAGCAGGCTCCATCCAGCAGTCCCCGCGAGATCGCCTCCTGGGCGGTATGGGGTGCGCCGTCTATCCTCTCCCGCACCTCGTCCGGCTTCATTTTCCTGCCATCGGCCACGGCGTTGATCAGCTCGGCGAACCGGCGGTCGAGGAGCCTTTCGACCTGCTCGCGCGACTCATGGGAGAAGTCGTTTCGGACGAAGGTGTCGCCCGCCGACTTGTAGGGCGATACAGCAACCACCTCGGCTTCGATCCCCACACGCGTGAGCGCGTCACGCAGAAAATTCACTCTGGTCCGCAGGCCAACCACGTTTACCGTGGAGACAGGCGTAGCGTAGATCTCATCCGCCGCGCACGCCAGGTAATACGCGCGGGTGTCCGGGTCCGTCAGGTAGACCACGACCCGCCCGCCCCGCGCCCGGAAACGGGCCAACTCCGAGCGGACCTCTTCAAGCGCAGTCCAACTCACGTCCAGGCTGCGGACGCGCAGCAGAACCCCTCTAGGCCTGCCATCGTCCAAGATGGCATCCAGCCGTGTCCGCAGCCGCTCGATGCTGGTCGGCGGCGGAGAGGGAGCGAGCCGACGGCGCAGGAAACTCACGGGCTGATCGAACTCCGGGAGGGATCCACTGATCTCCATCGCGACGTACTCCGGTGAGCGTCGCAGCCGCGCCAGGCCATTCCGCACGAGGCGCCAGAGATTGATCATCGCATTGAGAAAAAATGAGATCACGCCGTAATGTTACTGCAAGAATGAAATAGACAACTCCTATCACCTGCGATAGGACTAAGAAGCGGGTTCCTCCGCCGAGACTTGGCCGTTATCGGAAGAGGAGCCCTCGAACCACAGGATGGAGGTCCTATGGCTCGTAACGACATTGTACGCGAAAGCGTACCCGTAGTTCCAGGGGACGGAGCAGACAGCTCCCAGCGCGAAGCCGAGTCCCCCTCTTCTTCGATGACCCCTTTTCGCTTGGGGGAGGCGCATCTTTCTGCGGACTCCCCCTCTTTCTTTGCCTACCTGACGGATCATCAGCTCGGCGGCATCGCCGTGTTCTGCGTGATCCATGAGCATTGCGACGAGGTCGAGTTCTGCCCTATCTGGGACTGGACCCTCTCCGAAGTGCTCGAGGTAGCTGTCTTCTGTCCGTCCTGCGCCGAAGAGCGCACCTACCGCATGGAAGGAGGTGAATAGCCAATGAAAGATACAGTCATAATCCTCCATGCCGAGCGAGTAGAGTACCGGCGCAAAGACGCTAACGGCCAGCCCAACGGCGATCTCGTGCAGTTCTGCCGCATCCAGTACATCAGCGACGATCCTCAGAGTGACAGCCGCTACAAGGGCTACATGGTCGCCGACGGGACCGGTCCGATCGAGATGTTCGATTCGATGGATCTCCTGCCGGGCCTCTACGAGACGGAGTTTCGCAAGCAGAACATCCAGGACCGCTTCAACAACTCTCGTGTAAGCCTGGAGCCGGTCTCCGCCGAGCTAATCGGAGATCCCGGCCTCGTCTTCGACTCCACGGTCAAGTCCTGATGGACTCTCTCACTAACCGGATCATCGCCGCTGTCGTAGTGGCGGTGATCGTCGTTGTTGTGAAGGTGGCGCTCTATGGCGTTCTCTAGCTGGTGGCGTTCTTGGTGGCGTCTTCGTCGTCGCATCATTCGTCATACCCGCTTCGCGGAGACCTTCTTCTTTGGGTTTCTCATGGGATCTGTCGTGGGGGCTTTCTTCGCCGGTTGGCACATCTACATGCTTTTGAGTGGGGGCTTCTAGTGAATATGTTGTTGATCCAGGCGTCTCAGATCGGCGTTGAGATGGTGTGGGATCTTGCGAAGGACATCTTGGGGATGTTGATGGTGTTGGGTCAGGTCGTTCTCGCCATTGGTTTTTTCCTTTGGGGTAAGCGCTTAGTTCGGGATCGCTACCGTTGATCTTGCTTCTCCTGCAAACCGACCCGGCTCCGATTCAGGAGCAGACCGTGGTACTGGAGCCTGCCCAGCTCCAGACCCTCATCGAGCATCAGACCGCCAACACCCAGGCGATCATGCTCGGTATCGGCCTCTGCTTGCTTTTCATGTCGGCGCTGGTGCTCATGACTATTTCTAGAGGAAGGTGATCTATGGGCGAACCGATGACTTTGACGGCTGCTTTCGAGTTCTACTCGTGGTGTGTAGGCGCGGGGTGGTCAACGTTGTTCGTGTACTGGGTGGTTGTCTCCATCGTGAACATCACCTACAGATAAAGAAGGAGAGTGAATTGATTAAGTCCATACCGGCCCGCGCATCCAAAGGCGTGAAGTACCTCTACGCCCTGGTCGTGGCGGGCATCGTCGCCCCCGCTGCGTTCGCGCAGAGTGCCGGCAACCCCGGCCTCGCCATGATCAACCAGTTGAGCACTGGTGTTCTGGCGCTCCTGGCGGCTGGCGCCGCGATCGTGATCGCTGTGGCCCTGTTCTTCGCTGCAAAAGCGTTCGTCAACCGCGTCCGCTCGTAGCCTGGGAGGTAACTAGTTATGGGATGGGCCGGCTTCGGGATCATCGTGCTGTTGTTGGTGGGGCTCCTGGTGGGCGGCATCTACATCGCCGTCTCCACGATGGGGTTCTAGTGCGTCGCTACGTGCCGGCGGTGCTCTCTCTCGTCGCCGGCCTTCTCCTCGGTGGCCTCGTCCTCATTTGGGCGGGGCCTCCGGCCTCTGCTTTCGTACCGTCTCCGACTCGGGTCACACCGCAGGAAGAAAAAGCGTTCCGCATGAAGAAGTTCCTGATGCGGACGTCACCCTCTGGAACGACGACGGCGGCTCAAGCAGCGGCGAATCAGAAGGTTGTGACGTTTGCCGCGCGTGGTCGGTTGGTAGGTTTAGGTGCTCACGCTATTAAAGGTGGGCTTGCTGGCGTTGCTGTAGGGGTTTGGGTAGATAACTTTGTAACGCTTTATTATGGTCTTAACCCTGAGATTGCTGATCCTGTTTATGTCGGTGCTCAGATGCGTCAAGCTCAGTACGGTGCTGCTGCTCAGGGTGCCTCTGGTGCGAACATTGGCTATGTCGAGAATGGGCGGACCATAGTATCCGGCATGATTACGAGTGCGCGTTACAAGTATGTTGATGGTGCTTGCACGATCACATTTGATGCGACTTGGCAGAGATCGGATCAGCGTTATGGTCAAGTTGGCAATGGTGGGACTACTGGGGGTACGTCCTCGGGTTGTGGTCAAGCGGCTATGTCATTGTTCGTGCCGACGACCAGCAGCACGACGGCTGATAGTGGATCTACGGGTCACATCTACGGCCCAAGAGGTGCGTCGGAGACGGGTAACTGCCTGCGTTTTGCTGGTAAGGTGACTGGTTCGGCTAATGGGTACGTTCCCTTTGGGGATTGCTTTTCGGGTACGTCGCCTGATCACGGCTGGGAGAACCCTGTATTCGATTGGGGTGCCTCTACTATGCTCGATGCTCCGCCAGCTGGTCGGGTGTATCAGGCATCGCCAGAGCAGAGTGACGCGCTCTACACCGATATCAAGAATGAGACTTGTACCCCAACCGCTCCCCCGGAGACGACACCCGAGGTCTGCCCGGACTACTTCCCGCAGGAGTGGGAGGAAGAGTTTCCCGACATCAACCAACCTGGAGAGCAAGACGATCCGTACGGTGATCCTGATGGCGATGAGATCCCCAACCACACCGACCCCGACGATGATGGTGATGA